>JADJDU010000004.1 GCA_016702505.1 Microthrixaceae bacterium | reverse complement strand
GACCGGCGGCGCCACCCGTCCCACCGTGAAGGTCTCCGAAGCGGAGCGGGCACCGGTGAGAACTCAGACACCGCCCAGGCCACCATGGGCGTTACCTGAAACCTTCCCGGTGGCCAGAGGTGGACGTATGACACCTTCTGACCCTGGTCGAGGATGCCCAGGCTCGGGGCGGGGATCGTGAATGGCGGGTGTCGCTCAGCGTCGACCGGCTGTTTCCGGCCGAGGCCGATGGCGGTGTGGTCTCGGCTGGTCTGGTGCCGGTCGGTCGAGGACGCATCCTCGACACCACCGGCCGGCCGCTGGGTGGCTGGCGGCGGCACCGTGACCATCGGCATCCGCAAGAGCTGCGCCATCGACCCCGAGGCCACGGCGTTCGCACCGCGGCCAGCCTGACCGGGTGGACGCCGAGGACCCGGTGGCCCGGAGTCGCTGCGCCGGGCCCGATGAGTTCGTGGAGGTCGCCACCCTCGACCGTCCCGCCTACGACCTGATCCGCTTCCAGATCCACCCCCGCCCGGCACCGTGTTCACCGAACAGGCTGCCGAGACGGACCTACCCGCCGGCTACGCCAAAGGTGTCCTGGGAACCGTTGGTCCGGCCACCGCCGAGATCGCGGCGGCGTCGCAAGGCAAGGTGGTCGAAGGGATCCCACCGGGCTGTCGGGTGCAACTGGCCCGCAACGCTCAGCTCGCCGGTGAGCCCGGCATGCGGATCGAGGCCGTCAGCACCGACGCTGCCGCCGCCGTCACCACCTTGGAGGACTACCCCGGTCGGCCCGGCGCCGACGTGACCGTGACCTTTGGATTCGGCGGTGCAGTTGGCCGCTGATGCCACCCCTGCCGTCTCGAGGCAGCCGGTGGCACTGGTGGCGGTCAGGGTCAGTACCGGTGAGATCTTGGCCGTGGCCAACGGTCCAGCGGGATCGGCTGGCTACAACCGAGCTTTCCTCAACCGCTACCCCCCGGGTTCCACGTTCAAGGTGGTGTCGGCCCTCACCTACCTGGAGGCCGGTCTGAGCCCCGATGACACCGTGTCTTGCCCGGCCACGGTGGTGGCGGGCAAGCGGTTCAAGAATGCGGGTGGGTTCGCGCTAGGTGACGTCCCTTCCGGCGGGCGTTCGCCCGTTCCTGCAACACCACGATCGTGGCCCGCTCCGACACGGTTAGCTCCCAGCAGTTGACCGACAACGCCCGCCTCCTCGGGTTCCGGGACCTCGATGCCGAGCTGGGCATGGACGTGTTCGGAACCGAGGTGCCGGTCACCGACAACGAGACCATGCATGCTGCCAACACCATCGGTCAGGGCAAGGTCGAGGCCAGCGCCTTGACTGTGGCTCTCATGGCTGGATCGGTGGCCAACGGTTCGTCGTTGCTGCCCCGCCTGTTCGTCGACCTGGCGCGCCGGCCCCGGTGTTGGGCCCGGCCCTCGCCCAGCGGTGCGGTAACGGCCCTCGGGAGATGATGCGAGACGTCGTCACCGACGGAACCGGTTCGGCGCTTCAGGGCGTGGCCGGTGGTCCCGTGCACGCCAAGACCGGGACCGCCGAGTTCGGTACCGACGATCCGCCCCGGTCCCACGCCTGGATCACCGGCTGGCAGGGAGACGTCGCCTTTGCGGTCGTGGTGGAGGACGGTGGTGGTGGCGGTGCCGTTGCTGGCCCCGTCGCGGCCCGGTTCCTGAACGCTCTCGCGGGGGCCTGACGGCGGGCCTCGCTCGGCTGGGCCATCATTGCGGCCATGACAAGCGTGACCCGTTCCGACTTCGGCCCCGATTTCACCTGGGGTGTAGCCCACGCCTCCTATCAGGTGGAGGGCGCCAAGGACGCCGACGGCAAGAGCCCGTCGATCTGGGACACGTTCACCCACAAGCGAGGCAAGATCCGCGACGGCTCCAACGGAGACGTGGCCTGCGACTACTACCACCGCTTCGAGTCCGATACCGCGTTGGTGGGAGAGCTGGGCTTCGGTGCCCAGCGGTTCTCGATCGGGTGGCCGCGGATCCTG
Source organism: Microthrixaceae bacterium (assembly GCA_016702505.1). Classification (NCBI taxonomy): domain Bacteria; kingdom Bacillati; phylum Actinomycetota; class Acidimicrobiia; order Acidimicrobiales; family Microthrixaceae; species Microthrixaceae bacterium. The sequence goes on along the minus strand of JADJDU010000004.1, from coordinate 190,364 downwards.
CCCGACGGCACCGGACGGGTGAACCAGGCTGGGCTCGACTTCTACTCCCGTCTGGTCGATCGACGCCAACTTGGAGCGGGGCATCGAACCGTGGGCCACGCTCTACCACTGGGATCTTCCTCAGGTGCTCGAGGATCGGGGTGGTTGGGTCAACCGTGACATCGTGGGCTGGTTCGGCGAGTACGTGGCGACCGTGGTCGACAAGCTGGGGGACCGGGTCACCAACTGGATGCTGTTCAACGAACCGTGCAGCTTCATCCACGGTGGCTACCTGTCGGGCTACCACGCACCGGGTCGACGGGGCCTGCTCAAGGCGCTGGCCGCCACCCACCACGTGAACTTGTGTCAGTCGGTAGGGGCCGAGGCCATCCGGGCGGGGGTGACCAACTCCAACGTGGGCACCACCCATGTGGTCTCGCCCATGCGGACCGCTTCTCAGAGCGACCGGCACCGGCGCGGGGCCGAGGTCATCAATGCCTTCACCAACCGCATCTTCATGGAACCCAATGCCGGGCTCGGCTACCCCGTAGACGTGTCGCCGTTCATCCGGCCGGTCGAGCGCTACATCAAGAACGGTGACGAGTCGGCCATCAAGGTCGACTGGGACTTCATCGGGGTTCAGCATACTGCCGGTTGCTGGTGAAGCCGGTGCCGGTGCCGGGCCTGTGGTGTGCCCTGGCCCAGCAAGGACCATCGCAGCTTCGACGTGTCGGGCATGGGACAAGAGATCCAGGCCGACGGTCTCTACGAGGCCCTTCAGACGGTGAACGACCTCCCCGGTGATCACCGCATGGTGATCACCGAGAACGGTGTGACCGTGCCCGACCGCCTGGTCGACGGCCGGGTTCGTGACGTTCGACGGGTGGCCTTCTACCAGGACCACCTGGCCGAGGTGGCCCGAGCCCGACGCGATGGCCTGCCGGTGGACGGCTACTTCTGCTGGTCGCTGATGGACAACTTCGAATGGGCCGAGGGCTGCACCGCCCGATTCGGTCTGGTCCACACCAACTTCGACACCCTGGAGCGGACGGTCAAGGACAGCGGGGCGCTGGTTCCAGTCGTTCCTCACCGACGACCGCCCCGGCGCTGATCCCCGACTCCCCGATGGTCACGGCGTGACCGGCACCGGAGGGGCTCTGCCTCTGGCCGGGTCCTCGGTGACGATCCCCCGCCTGGGGGTGGGCACGTGGGCTTGGGGGGATCGGTCCACTTGGGGGATGGGCACCTATGACCAGGCCCTCACCGAGGGCACGATCCGTGAGGCCTGGGAGGCCTCGATCGACGCCGGCGCGACCTTCTTCGACACCGCCGAGGTGTACGGCGCGGGTCGCAGTGAGTCGATAATCGGGGAGTTGCTGGCTGCAGACCCGGGCCGGGCCGACAAGGTCCAGATCGCCACCAAGTTCATGCCGTCGCCGTGGAAGCTCGATGTCCGTCGGTCCTTGATGGCGGCCCTACGGGCATCGCTGGATCGGCTCGGTTTGCCGGCTGTGGACCTGTACCAGATCCACGGCCCGGTGAGCCTGCGTGGCCACGCCGCGTTGGCCGATGCGTTGGCCGACGCGCATGGCGCCGGTTTGGTGCGAGCGGTGGGGTGTCCAACATTCGGTGCGCGAGACCCAGGCCATGGCCGCTGCGTTGGCTGAGCGGGCCTGCCCTGGCCACCAACCAGATCGAGTTCTCACTGCTCGCCGCTCCCGGAGACGAGTGGCCTGTTGGCAGCATGTGCCGATCTCGGGTGGTGCCCTCGCCTATTCGCCGATCGGGCAGGGTCGCCTCACCGGCAAGTACAACGCCCACAATCGTCCGCAGGGGCGGCGCAACTTCTCTGACCATCCCATGGAGGTGGTCGACGACGTTGTGGCCGCGTGACGACGAGTCGGAGAGGCCCACGACGGCAAGACCCCCAGTCAGGTGGCGCTGAACTGGATCATGGCCAAGGGGGCGGTTCCGATCCCTGGAGCCAAGAACCAGGCTCAAGCCATTGAGAACGCTGGGGCACTGGGGTGGGATCTGACCGCCGAGGAACTGGCCGAACTGGACCGTGCCGCGCTGGTCCGGGTTGGGGGAATCGCCGGCCTCAAGACCCGGCTCTGGCAACACGGCTGACCTGCCCGATGACGCGCCCGGGGGCGGGGGCTAGATCTGATGCGATCGTGGCCCCCGCCCCCGGGACGGAACCTGGTGGTGGCTGAGGTCAGCCCGCCGCAGTAGTCGAGGTGGTGGTGTCCTCGCCCATGCCGTCGGTTTCGCCGCCCATGCCTTCACCCATGCCCATGAAGGCGCAGCCCATGATCCCACCCATGATCTCTTCCATCTCCGGGTTGGTCTCCATGCCCTCGTCGCCTTCCATGAACATGCTGACCAGAGCTTGCGGAGGTTCTCCTCGGTGAGGACGGTCTCCATGCACGCCTTCTGACCGGCGGTCATCTCCTCCTCGAGAGACATTGATTCCAGCATCATCTCGTGCATGTCGATGCCGCACTTCTCGAAGTTGTCGAACATCTCGTTGGCCTTGTCCTCGGAGAGCTTCACCTCGGAGAAGTCCATCGAGTTGTCCGAGACGAAGTCCTCGGGCTTGATGCCAGCGGCCTGAAGGGTGTCGACGCCGATGGTGTTCACGGTGCGGGCCGCGAAGCACTCGGTCTGCTCGTCTGACAGCGGGAAGTCCTTTCGCCCTTCATGGACTCGGTCATGGCATCGACGTAGGCCCGGGCGTCAGCGGAGACCTCGACGTCGCCGCCGTCGTCTTCCTTCTCGGTGGTGGTGGTCTCGTCGCCTTCACCTTCACCTTCACCTTCGGTGGTGGCGGTGTCTTCGCCGCCGCTCTCACCCTTGGTGGTGGTGGTCTTGTCTGAGGCCTTGTCGTCTCCCCCGGAGCTGCACGCCCCCAGAGCCATGGTGGTGACCATGGCGAGGGCGAGCAGGAGGCTGACTGGTCGGCTGGTTCTCATGAACGTTCCCTTCGGTGTGGGTCACCGACTCTCCCGCCGGCGATCCCCGAAATAATGCCTCATCGGAGCCTCCGGACTGGCCGCGGTGGCAGGTGGGGTCGGATCGGTCTCGGTGACACCGTCGTCTGCGGCCACCCTAGGTTGCCGACCATGGAGATCAACGGATCCACGATTCTCGTTACCGGTGCCAGTGGCGGCTTGGGCGCTGCCATGTGTCGTGAGCTGGCCCGGCTCGGGGCCCACCTGGTCGTCACTGCTCGGCGTGAGGCGCTGTTGGCCGACTTGGCGAGTGACACCGGGGCCGAGGTGCTGGTGGCGGACCTGACCGATCGGGACGACGTGGTGAGGGTGGCTGATCGGGCCGCCACCTGCGATGTGTTGGTGGCCAACGCCGGCGTGGGCAACGATCCGGCTCTCGATCACCTCAGCGATGACTCCATCGACTTCTCGATCGACGTGAACCTGCGGGCGCCGATCGTGTTGTCGACCCGGTTCGCCCGTGATCACGTACAAGCTGGCAATCCGGGTCAGATCGTGCTGGTCGGATCGTTGTCGGGGTTGGCTGCCAGCCCTGGAACTCGCATGTACAACGCCACCAAGTTCGGGCTCCGTGGATTCGCCCTGTCGTTCCGCCAAGAACTGGAGGGAACCGGGGTCGGCTGTACCCATGTGGCGCCGGGGTTCATCCGCGACGCCGGCATGTTCGCCAACGGCGGTATCGATCTACCTCCGGGGGTGCGCACCAAGTCTCCCGGCGATGTGGCGGCCGCGGTGGTGAAGGCCATCACCTCCAACCCGATGGAGCTCTACGTGTCTCCCCCCGAGTTGCGGGCGGTCTCGACCTTGGCCACGGTGGCGCCGGCGTTGAGCGCCTTCGTCCAGCGCAAGCTGAACGTGTCGGACCGTGTGGAACGGTGAGCGGTGGCCACCCAGATCGCTCCACCTGAACTGGCCCGCCTAGTCGACCTGTCCGAATGGCCGCGGGCTCAGGGCTGGAGCCTCCGGGCGGCCCTGGTGCGCTACGCCCAACCCCAACCGGTGCGGGCCGCGGCGATCTTGGAGGTTGTGCGTCGAGTGGATGCCGCCCTGGCGGGCCAGCGCCGATCGTTGGAGAAGGACGGACCCGCGGTGTGGGCGGCGGTGGTGGGCGGAGACACGGCCCCTCTTCCGGCGCTGCTGGGGCCGTAGTTCCGATCGACCGTCTGGCCGACGTCATGACCCGATGGGCTCCCGATCGCGCTGGTGAACGCCCCGACGCCGATGTGGACGCGGCGGTGGCCGAGGTGTCGGCCACGCTGGATCTTTTGGGCGTACCGAGAGAGGAACGGACCGGGCCTCCCCGGGCGGCCCGTGGTGCTTCTCGCCGGTCGGGCCCCGAATGACCACCGCAAATGGATGGTCTCGGGGTAGAGGCTCGGGATCGTGATTTCAGGTGGGGTGTCGCCGAGTGTCGACGTGACCACCTCGATGACCTGGTTTTCGGTGAGCGGGGTGGTCCCACACGTCGACCCCGACGTTGATCATGTGGCCGTTGGTACGCCAGCGGGAATGGACGTGACCGTGCAGCAGTACCCGGCCCTGGTCGACGGGGCGCCAGTCGAGGTAGCGGTCCTGGTCTCCGGAGTCACCCTGGTAGGGGAAATGGTCGACGCCGACCACGGTGCCGTCGGCCAGTTCGATGGTGGCTGGTGCGTCGATGATCCGGTCGACCCCGGCGTCAAGGTATCGGTCGAACCAGTCGCCGCGGTGGGGGTTGCCCAGCCAGGCCCGGTCATGGTTTCCAGGCACCAGAACGATCCGTCCCTGGAGCTCGCCGATGAGGCCAAGGGTGGTGTCGAGCTTGCCCATGACGATGTCGCCGAGCACCCCACACCTCGTCGTCGGCGCCGACGGTCCCGTTCCATCGGTCGATGAGGAAGGTGTCGAGCCGAGCCTGGGTGGCGTCGTCGGCGGGACCGTCGAGTGGTTCCACTCCAGCAGCTCGGGCGCGCCCGGCCTCATAGCAGGCGATGTTGCGGTGGCCCAGGTGGAGGTCGGAAGTGAAGAAGCGAGCCATGACATCCTTCTACCGTTCGTTCAGCCTGGGCTCCAGAGGCTGAGAGGAATGTGGCGGCCCGCGTGGGTGAAGTCGGCGTCGTCGGTGAGCAACATGAGGTTGTTGGAGATGCAGATCTGGGCGATCAGTGCGTCGACCGAGTCGAGCTGCACTCCGGCCCGGCGACACGTGAGGCACAAGTTGGAGGCCTCGGCGTAGTCCTCGCGGGTGGGCTCCACGAAGGGGACGTTGTCGAAGTGGTTCCGGATCATTTCCCGTGTGCTTTCCGAGTGAACCCGCGCAACAGCTCCAAGTAGACGATGCCGGTGGTGACGACGTTTCGTTCACCGAGCTGATCGTCCAGTTGGGACACGATGGGATCGCTGTCGTCTATGTCGCTGCGGAGGTAGCGCGACCATGCGCTGGTATCGGCCAGGACTGCGCTCACTCGGTCAAGCCGAGCTTGCGGTCACGAGCACGGCGCGACGCCTTGTAGTCGAAGGTTGGGTCCCAGTCGTCGAACTGGCCGCGTGACGCCCGGATCTTGGGCTGTGCCCTCCGCTGGATGTACTCCTCGAGCGCCTTGGTGACGGTGGCCTTCTTGGTCCTCTCTCCGCCGATCGCCAATGCCCGCTCCAACAGGTCGGGGTCTATTGCCAGGTTCGTAGCCATGGTGTGTACCTCTTTACACACAATCCTACACATGTCCAGGTTGCGGTGCTGAGCGACACGATTGACATCGACGTTCTCCACCAGCGGGAGCCTGGAGGCGGCTGGGCCGGGACATCGAGGACCTCGCCGGTGAGTTCTCCGGGGTACTCGGCCGGCCCGTCGATCTCGTATCTCGCCGCAATCTCAACCGCCGGCTTCGTGACATCGTCATCGCGCAAGCGACCCCGCGCTATGCGAGTGCGATCCCGCATCTGCTCGTCCGGTAGCCAGGTAGCGACCCAGGAAGACGTCGGAGGGTTCGCTCCGCTCGCCACATCGAACGCCCGAGAGCGCGTCCGCGGGCGCGGCGCCTTCGTCGTTGCGCCATCGCCTGGCCTGTTGCTGGAGATCGATCGCGGCCGCACCCACGCGAGTGACCGAACATCCCGGACTGCTGACCTCCGGGCCGGCTTCGTTGTCACTCCGCCTTCTTAGGCTGGTCGAGCGGAGCTCGACCGAGGAGGCGTTGCGATGGCCACGGCGGAGAACAACACGACCAACCGGTTCACCACGGAGCTGGCAGATGTGCCAGCGGAGCGGTTGGAGGCCGAGCTGGTCGATCTGGCTGGGCGGTTGTCGGCGGGCACCTTCGAACTGTTGGTGCTGGTGGGTGAGCTCGATGCCCGGGGGTTGTGGGCCCGCTGGGGTGCCCTGTCGTGCGGCGTGGCTGGCCGAGGTGTGTGACATCGAGGTGTGTACGGCCCGCACCCAGGTCCGGGTAGCCTGAGCCCTACGCACCTACCCGGCCTTGGCGGAGGCCATGGCTAATGGTGACGTCTCCTATGCCAAAGCCAGGGTGCTGGTCCTCACCTCACCGAAACCAACGTTGACGTCTTGTTGCACCTGGCGGTCACCAACCCGGCTGGGCGGCTCGGGGCTGCGATCGCGGCATGGTCCCAACGCAACGAAGACCCCGAAACGATCGCCCGCCGCCAACACGAAGAACGAAGCGTGTCCTGGCGTACCGAACCAGACGGGATGGTGACCATCACCGCCCGTCTCGCCCCCGCAACCGCCGGAGCCGTGTGCGCGGTGATAGACGCCCACGTCACCCGGTCCGCCGCGCCCGCGGGCGCGTCACTGCCCCAACAACGCGCCGACGCACTGGCCGAGATCGCCACCAACGGCGGCAGCAACGTCGACGTCGAGGTGGTGATCCACGTTCGAGGAGACGCCACCACCCTGGCCGACGGCACCCCCATCAACGACCACGTCGTAGCCCGACTGTTGCCTCAGGCGTTCGTTTCGTTGCTGCTGGTCGACACCAACCGCCAACCGATCGATGCCAGCCCCCGCCGCCGCACCCCGACCCGCCGCCAGAAACGGGTCATCGACGAAACGAACCCAGAGTGCGGCCACCCCGGCTGTAGGGCCCGGACCTTCCTCCAATACGACCACAGTCCAGCCCTACGCCCAAGGCGGCCCCACCGTCGTCGCCACCCTCCAACGCCTCTGCGGCCCCCACAACCGAGCCCGAATCGGCCCCACAGTGCATGACGAAGCCGCCGAGTTCGTCTCCGACCTCATCCTGTATCCAGAGCTGTAAGCCATCGTCTTCGTACCCGTCGGACCTACGCGTCCGTCCCGGTCGCTGTGCTCATCGACGGTGGGTACCCGGTGTTGGCCACGTTCACCGCGCCCCATGTGAGCGTCGTGCTACCGGCGTACGATGAAGAGAGTGTTCGTGCGTTGGTCGACCTCCTCGGACCGGAGCACGTCAACCCGCACTATCTGAGGACACTCTGATGGCCATACGAATCACGCTCCCCGCCGATGTTCACCAAATCGACGCGACCGGCTACGTGTGGACGTTCCTCGATGAGGCCGGCGCCCCCGACCGCATCACTGTCGGCAGCGTCGTCGTCGCCGGCGACAGCGACGACCCGTTCCTCGGCTGCGTGATCGACATCGTCCGCGCAGCTCAGGCCGCGAGATCGTCCACCTCGACGTGATCGGCGTTCCCGACCAGGTCATCGACGAGCTCCGCCACGCCAACCTCCTCCCGGCCTAACCAGGCTGGCGGACCTCAAGACAGATCCGTGACCACAATCGACATCACGGTCTCTCCAGACAGCACAGAACCCCCTGCTGAGCAGGGGGTTCAGAGTGGGCGAGGGGGGACTTGAACCCCCACGTCCTTTCGGACACTGGAACCTGAATCCAGCGCGTCTGCCAATTCCGCCACTCGCCCGAGTAGCGGGGTGAACTTAGCGCAACCTGGGGAGACTGGCTCCCATCGGTAACCTCTCGGCGTGGCACCTGGAGGGCTTGGAACGGCGACTGGAACGGATGGTCGAGGGCACCTTCGCCCGGATCTTCCGAAGCGGCATCCGACCCGTGGAACTGGGCCGGCGGCTGGTTCGAGAGATGGACGACAACCGTTCGGTCGACGTGAGGGGTCGGACCGTGGTGCCCAACCAGTTCACCGTCGAGCTGTCCGAGGCCGACACCGAACGCTTCGCCGAGGTGGCGTCTTCGCTGGAGCGTGAGCTGGCCGAGGCGGTGCGTGAACACGCCCGAGACGAGGGCTACGTGTTCATGGGCCCGGTGTCGGTCCACCTAGTGGTCTCGGACCGTCAACGGACCGGGGCGTTCCAGATCGTGGGTCGCATGCGAGAAGGCGCCGGTGGGGTGGGGGCGGGTTCGCTGATCCTGCCCACTGGTGAACGGGTTGGACTCGGAGAGGCGGTGGTCACCGTGGGCCGCCGGCCCGAGAGCACCCTTCAGATGGCTGACCCGAACGTCAGCCGCAACCATGCCGAGGTGAGGCCTCGAGGTAACGGCTGGCTGGTCGTAGACCTGGGCTCCACCAACGGGACCAGGGTGAACGGCACCCGCATCAGTTCCCACGAGCTCACCGACGGTGACGAGATCACATTCGGCAACACACTGGTCCGTTTCGAGGAGTCCTGACCGCACCTGCCCCGGGCGGGGATCGGGAGGCCGGTAGGCTCGCTCGGACCATGGACGAGCAGTTGCTCACCATCCTCAAGCTCTGCCTGCTGGCTCTGCTCTACCTGTTCTTCCTTCGGGTGTTGCGGGCGGTGTGGACCGAGGTTCGCGGCCCCCGGACCGTCGATCGTCGCGCCCGCAAGGGCACAGCCCCGGCGCTGGCGGCGGCCCCAGCCGGTGCAGCCCCGGTGCCGGTCGCCCCACTGCCCACAGCGGCGGCATCGAGGGGATCGCGGCGAGCCGAACGAAAAGCTGACCGTCACAGTGTCACCGGCTTGGCCATCGTGGAACCGGCCAACCTGAGAGGAACGTCGTTCCCCTTGGCTGACGAGATCACGGTGGGACGGGCCGCGGGGTGTCACGTGACCCTCGATGACACGTTCGCCTCCCAGATCCACGCCCGGGTGTTCAACCGGGACGGCCAGATCTACGTTGAGGACCTCGGGTCCACCAACGGCACCTTCCTCAACCGCAACAAGGTCGCTGGCCCCCAGGTCATGCACCGCGGAGACCGACTTCAGGTCGGCAACACCGTTCTGGAGCTCGTGTGACCATCCTCCGATCCGGCAGCGCCACCCACGTGGGCCAGGTCCGTTCCAACAACCAAGACGCCCCCCTCGTGGTCGAGCAGTCCCACCTCTACGGGGTGGCCGACGGCATGGGCGGGCACCAGGGCGGCGAGGTGGCGTCGGCCATGGCCGTGGCCACCGCCACCGAACACACCGGCGAACGGTCCCTGGAGGCGCTCAAGCATGCGGCCCGCATCGCCAACCGAGCCATCTTCGAGAAGGCCGGGAGCGACCCCGACCTTCACGGCATGGGCACCACGTTGGTGGCACTCCAGCTCATCGAAGGCCCCGAGGGCGACGAGATCGCCTGGATCAACGTCGGAGACTCCCGGGTCTACCTGTTGCGTGACGGGGAGCTCCGCCAGCTCAGCCATGACCACAGCCTGGTAGAGGACCTGGTGCGAGACGGGCGGATCACCGCCGAGGAAGCCAAGGTCCACCCTCAGCGCAACATCCTCACCCGGGCATTAGGCATCGACCTGGACGTGGACGTCGACGGGGCGTCGATCCTGCCCCTGGCCGGAGACCGGTTCCTGCTGTGCAGCGACGGGCTCTTCAACGAGGTGTCTCTGGATCAGATGAGCGCGGTGCTGCGCCGCCTGGTCGACCCAGACGAGGCCGCCTCGGAACTGGTGCGCCTGGCCAACGAAGGCGGCGGGCGAGACAACATCACCGTGGTGTTGGTGGACGTCATCGACGACGGGGGCCGGTCGGCAGCCATCGCCGAAGCCCAGGCCGCGGCGATCGCTGCGGCCGAGGCCCGCGCCGCGGCCGAACGAGCCGAAGCCGAAGAAGCGGCCCGGCAGGCCGCGCTGGCCGCCCAGGAGACCGAGCCCGGCCCCAACGCCGTGGTGGTCGAACCCGAACCGGCAGTGGCCTTCGCCGACCGTCGCAGTTCGCTGCCCGACGCTCAAGACGACTACGCCGCGGTGGGCACCGACCTCTACGCCGACCTCGACCGGGTGCGGGCCAAGCGGGTCACGTGGCGGGTCCTGGCCTTCGTGGCCGCCCTGCTCATCGTGGCCGGCGTGGTGGTCGGTGCCCTGTACGTATCCCAGAGCGGCACGTACCACGTGCGGGTCCGGGGCGAGATGGTGAGCGTCTACCGAGGCCAGGAAGGCGGGTTCTTGGGGATCCAGCCAAGCTTCGAGTACGACATGCCCTTCGCCATCGAAGACGTGCCCGAACCATTCCGGAGCCAGTTGATTAGCGGCAAGGAGTTCTCCTCCATCGGAGCCGTCAACCGCTACCAGCTCAACATCCAGTCCGCCATAGACGCCACCAGCACCACCACCACGTCGACCACCACCACCAGCACCACGTCGACGACCAGGCCCGCCACCACCAGCGCCCCGGCGTCCACCGTGCCCGGAGCCACAACCTCACCCGCCGGCAACGCCACCACCACGGCGCCCGGCACAACCCGCCCACCGGGATGACAACGAGGTGAGCCCCACAACGGTGATGGGTCAGACCCGCCGGCGGGCCGAGCTGGGACTGTTGGTATTGGCCGCGCTGGTCACAGGCGGCGCGTACACGTTGGCCAGTCTGGGTACCACCGCGTCGGTCCCGGCCGACATCGGCCCGTTCCTGGGCATCATCTTCGGGCTGTTCGTCACCGCCCACCTGGCCGTCCGTCGCTTCGCCCCCGACGCCGACGGGATGCTCCTGCCGTTGGCCGCCGTGCTCAACGGCATCGGCTACGTGTTCATCGCCCGCCTCGACGCCGAACTTGCCGACAACCAGGCCACCTGGACCGCGGTGGGGATCGTGGCCTTCGTGGCCACCCTGATCGTGGTGCGTCGTGCCCGAGACCTGGAGCGCTACCGCTACACGTTCTTGCTGATCGGCTTGGCGCTGCTGGTGTCGCCGTTGATCCCCGGCATCGGTCGCAACATCCGCGGAGCCCGCATCTGGGTGGCGGTCGGTCCGGTGAGCTTCCAACCCGGAGAGTTCGCCAAGATCGCCTTCGCCCTGTTCTTCGCCTCGTACCTGGTGGAGAAGCGTGAGCTGCTGGGCATGGCCACCTGGCCCCGGTTCCGCCCCGTTCTGCCCGATCTGCGCCACCTCGGGCCGGTGCTGTTCGCCTGGGGCATGGCCATCCTGGTCATGACCGCCCAGAAGGACCTGGGGTCATCCCTGCTGTTCTTCGCCCTGTTCATGGTGATGTTGTGGGTCGCCACTGGCCGGGCCGCCTACCCGCTGGGTGGGGCGTTCATGTTCGGAGCGGCCGCCTACGGGGCGTGGACGCAGTTCAGCCACGTCCAGAACCGGGTGACCCAGTGGATGGATCCGTGGGATGACACCGGCGGCCAGCTCGTCCAGACCTGGTACGCCCTGGCGTGGGGAGGTGTCACCGGTACCGGTATAGGTCTGGGTCGACCCGACAAGATCCCGATCGTCGAGAGCGACTTCATCTTCGCGGCCATCGCCGAGGAACTGGGCTTGTTGGGCGGTGCCGCCATCCTCATCGCCTACCTGTTGATCGTGGGGGCGGGGCTGCGGGTGGCCCAGCAGGCCGAGCACCCCTTCGAGAAGCTGCTGGCCGCCGGGCTCACCGCCCTGATCGGAATGCAGGCGTTCGTGATCTTGGCCGGGGTCATCCGCCTGCTGCCGCTCACCGGTGTGGTCCTGCCGTTCGTGTCCTACGGCGGTTCGGCACTGGTGGCCAACTACATCTTGTTGGCGCTGCTCATCCGGGTATCAGACCAGAGGCCGGCGACCACCCGGGCCGGCCGCAAGGCCAAGGCCGGCGCCGGCGCCAGCACCTCGTCCACTGCCGGCGCCACAACGGCTGGAGCTACGCGGTGATGGACAAACAGATCCGCCGTCTGGGCGCATTCTTGATGTTGTTGTTCTGTGCTCTGTTCGTCCAGCTCAACTACATCCAGGTGTACCGGGCCGACGAGCTCAACACCAGGCCCGGCAACTCCCGTCCCATCGACCAGGCGTTCAACCGACCCCGCGGTCACGTGACCACCGCCGATGGGGTGGTGCTGGCCCGGTCGGTGCCCGTCGATGACCGCTACGAATACCAGCGCGAATTCCCAGAAGGCGACCTGTTCGGTCACATCACCGGCTACCTCAACTACCAGTTCGGAGCCGCCGGGTTGGAGCGGGCCTTCAACACCGAACTGTCGGGGCGTACCGCGGCCCAACAGGTCCGCTCCATCGGAGACCTGTTCGTGGAATCGGACCGGACCGGCAACATCCGCCTCACCATGCGAGCCGACGTCCAGCGGGCCGCCCGGGCCGCGCTGGGCGATCAGCGGGGGACGGTGGTGGCCCTCGACCCCCGCAGCGGTGGCGTCCTGGCCCTGTGGTCCTGGCCGAGCTACGACCCGAACCTGTTGTCCAGCCACGACCTGGTGGCCGCCGGGGCGGTGAAGGCGCTGTACGAGGCGTCACCGGACAAGCCCCTGCTGGCCAAGGCCTACCGCGAGGTCTATCCGCCCGGATCCACCTTCAAGGTGGTCACCGGCTCCACCGGGGTCGAGACCGGCATGGTCACCCCCGACTCCCCGGTGTATCCGACCATCACCTCACTGGACCTGCCCTACACCGACAAGAACCTGCCCAACTTCGGCGGGTCGGCTTGCGGGGGAACGCTGTTTCGGATCTTGGCCAAGTCGTGCAACACGTCGTTCGGTCAGATGGGTCTCGACCTCGGGAGCGCCACGCTGAGAGCCGGAGCCGAAGCCTTCGGGTTCAACGCCGAGCCGCCCTTCGACCTACCGGCGGTGGCGTCGCGCTACCCGACCGACGACTTCGAAGCCGACCGCAACGACCCGGCCCTGGCCCAGAGCGCCATTGGCCAGTACTCGGTGGCGGCCACCCCGTTGCAGATGGCGTTGGTGGCGGCCGCGGTGGCCAACGGTGGAGTGGTCATGGCTCCCCACGTCGTAGACGAGATCCGCGACGGCGAAGCCAACCTGGTCGATCGCAGCGAACCGACCGCGTGGCAGCGGGCCATCAGCACCCAGTCGGCGGCCACGATGATGGATGCCATGCGGGAGGTGGTGCGGGCCGGCAGCGCCACCCGTCTCCAGATCGACGGTCTCGACGTCGGAGCCAAGACCGGGACCGCCCAGACCGGGTCGACCAAGCCGCTCAAGTCCCATGCCTGGGTGATCGCCTGGGCCGGACCTCCCGGCCAGGCCCCCACCGTTGCGGTAGCGGTCCTGGTCGAAGCCCAAGACGGTGTCAGCGAACAGACCGGCGGCCGGGTGGCGGCCCCCATCGCCAAGCAGGTGATCGAGGCGGCTATGGCTCCCATGACCCAAGCCACCCCCACCGACCCCGACGGTGGCACCCCCACCACCGGCGGCTGACCGGGGCGGTGGGGCGCGGCACCTGAGGGGGCGGTGGTGGCAGGTAGCCTCGGCGGCGATGCCCGGCCGTTACGAGTTCTCCCTGCCCGAACGCCCGATGCGAGACGGCTGGTTCCGGGTCGGCACCCTCGACGTCACCACCACCGCCTTGTTGGTGGGACTGGGCGTGGTGTCGATGTTCGTGTACGCCGTAAGCCCGTCGTTCCTGGGCGAGATGGCGTTCCAGACCCAGCTCGTGCGCAACGGGGAGCTCTGGCGCCTGGTCACCTGGCCGCTGGTCAACCCGCCCACCTCGATCTGGGTGGTCCTGACCTTGGCCTTCTTCTGGTTTGTGGGCCACCAGGTCGAGGATCGGGTCGGTCGGGCGCCGTTCACCGTGCTCATCTCGGTGATGACCGTGCTACCGGCCGTGCTCGTGACCCTCATGGGCATCGACCGCTTCGGGGCCACCGCCTTCGGTCTGGGCTTGCTCGGCATCGGTCTGCTGGTGGTGTTCGCCCTCGACAACCCCGGTGCCATGTTCTTCTTCGGCATCCCGGCGTGGGTGCTGGCCGCGGTCTACGTGGCCATCGACGTGCTCAGCCTCACCGGAGACCGGCGCTGGTCCCAGTTGGTGCTGGAGCTGCTGGTGATCGTGGTGGCGGTGTTCGGGAGCCGCCAGCTCGGCCTGCTCGACACGCTCGACTTCATCCCGAGAATCGCCGCGCTCGCCCCCAAGGGATCGGCTTCGCCCTACGGTCACCCCGGTGGTGGCCGGTCGGGCGGATCCAAGCGGGGTCGGGGCAGGGGCAAGGGCCGCAAGGCCAAGGCCGGTGGGGCGGGAACCGTGGTGGCCGGACCATGGGGGGCCGAATCGTCAGGGCCCACCCCTTTGGAGCAGGCCGAGCTCGACGTGTTGTTGGACAAGATCGGCGAGGGCGGGCTCGATTCGCTGAACAAGCTGGAGCGCAAGCGGCTCGACGAGCTCAGCCGCAAGATGCGAGACCGCTGACCCCTCGTACGCCCAACTCGACGTGACCGGTCCACGCTTGTTCCCGTTGGTGTCTCATCGAGATGGTGAGCCGTCCCGTAGGCTGTGGCCGCAATGACGGAACGGGAACAGGTGGTCCTCAACGGGCGCTACGAGCTCCACCGGCGCATCGGCCGAGGGGGGATGGCCGAGGTCTACTTGGCGCGCGACCGGATGCTGGATCGCCCGGTGGCCATCAAGATCTTGTTCCCCGAGTTCGCCACCGATCCGGCCTTTGTGGCCCGGTTCCGGCGGGAAGCCCAGAGCGCGGCCAACCTGAACCACCCCAACATCGTGGGCGTGTACGACTGGGGCAAGGAACGAGGCACGTACTACATCGTCATGGAGTACGTAGACGGTCGGACCGTGTCGGAGATGATCCGCACCGACGGACCGCTGACCCCCAAGAAGGCCGCCACCGTCGCCGCTGACGTGGCCGCCGGGCTGGGATACGCCCACGGCAAGGGTGTGGTCCACCGAGATGTGAAGCCCGGCAACATCCTCATCACCAGAGACGGTGAGGTGAAGGTGGCCGACTTCGGCATCGCCTGGGCCATGTCCAACACCGGCGAAGAGAACCTCACCCAGGCCGGATCGGTGATGGGCACGGCTACGTACTTCTCGCCCGAACAGGCCCAGGGCCGCCAGGTCGATCCCCGCAGCGACATCTACTCGCTGGGCGTGGTGCTCTACGAGATGGTGTCGGGCCGTCCCCCCTACGACGGCGACACCCCGGTGGCCATCGCCTACAAGCACGTACAGGAGCCGCTGCCGCCGCTGCGCGAACGGGTGCCAGACCTGCACCGAGATTTCGAGGCCATCACCAACAAGGCCCTGTCCAAGAACCTCGAGGACCGTTACCAGACCGCGGCCGAACTGCGAGCAGATCTCCAGTCCTTCGCTGCCGGTCGACCGGTGGGGGCCAGGCGAGCGCCCGCTCCCGTTCCCGCACCCGTCGCGGCCCCGGCCGCGGTACCCCTTCATTCCCCAGCCCCGGAGCCCGCCATGGCCGCCCCCCAACACCAAGACGCCTATGAGCCCGAGCGGGGCAAGAACAGCACCTGGTTCTTCGTGGCCATCGTGGTCCTGTTGGGTGTGCTCGGCCTGCTGTTGGTGGCCTTCGGCCGTCAGCTCGGGATCTTCGAGGATTCAGCGGCGAAGGTGGCGGTACCGGGCGTGGTCGGAGAGTTGCAAGACGTCGCCCGCCAACGCATGGAGAACGTGGATCTGCGGGTACGGGTTGAGAACGAGGCGTCCGACGTCCGCGAGGGCGAGGTTCTGCGCCAGACCCCGGTGGCGGGCACCGAGGTGGAAGAGGGCAGTGAGGTGCTGATCGTGGTCAGCGCCGGTCAGGACACGGCCGACATCCCCAACCTGTTCGACGTGGACGTGAACGATGCCCGAGCCCGCCTGGCTGAGCGCGGCTTCGACCCGAACCGGATCACCACCCGAGACGAAGAATCAGACAGCGTCCGACCCGGTCGGGTGATCCGCACAGTGCCGGACCCCGGCACCCACCCCAAGGACGTGGACATCGTGCTGGTGGTGGCCGTCGAACCGGCGACCACCACCACCGAGGAGACCACCACGACCGAGGCACCCACCACCACCGAGGCACCCACCACCACCACCAAGGCACCCACCACCACAACCGAGGCGCCCACCACTACCGAGGTGCCGACCACCACCACGCCCGGGGAGTGATCCCCGGTCCGCTGGCCCGGCCGGGTCAGCGGTAGCGGTCGACCTGTTCCAGGAAGTTCCCGACCAGGTCGTGACCGCCGACGGTCAGGATCGACTCGGGGTGGAACTGCACCCCCTCGGTGGGATGCTCGCGGTGGCGTAGGCCCATCACGATGCCGTCGTCGGTCTCGGCGGTGATCTCCAACACGTCGGGCACGGTGTCCCGAGCCACCACCAGCGAGTGGTAGCGGGTCGCTTCGAGTGGTTGGGGAAGTCCGGTGAAAACGCCGACGCCACGGTGGCGGACCAGCGACGTCTTTCCGTGCATGATCTCGGGGGCTCGGACCACGGTGCCACCGAATACCTGGCCGATGGCCTGGTGGCCCAGGCACACGCCCAGCACCGGTCGACGTCCGGTGAAGTGGACGATGGCCTCGGTGGACACCCCCGAATCGTCGGGCGTGCCTGGTCCGGGTGAGATCAACACGCCATCGGGGTCGATCTCGATGGCCTGGTCGAGGGTGATGGCGTCGTTGCGGTGCACTATCGGGTCCGCGCCCGCCTGACCCAGGTACTGGACCAGGTTGTAGACGAACGAGTCGTAGTTGTCGATCACCAGGATCCGGGCCGTCATCGTTGGGCAGGGTAGTGGCCTCCGCCGCCAGGCTCGCAGCCCATTCATGTGAAGGCACACGCCGATCGATCGTGCTGCCGACCCGACCGGGGTGATTGGCGTGGTCGGGGTGGGAGTGAGCGGTTGGCTGGTGCCCCGGCCCGATAACCTCACCCTCCATGGCTGACGAGAACGAGCCCAGCACCACCGACGAATCGGACAGCGCCGCGCCTGCCCCCGATCCAGACGTCGAGGCTGGGTCCGAGGTCGAAGCCGAGGCCGCCGCCGACAAGGCGGGCGATGCCAAGGTCACCACCAAGGCCAAGGAGTCGCCAGCCAAGCCATCGACGGATGGGTCCAAGCCGGCGGTGAAGAAGAAGGTGGTGAGCAAGCGGGTCACGCCCAAGGGAGGCGCGCAGGCTGGTGCCACGTCGTCCAAAGCTCATGCCGCCGATGGGCACGATGCGCCGTCGTCGAGCCGCTACACGCCGCCCACGGCCAAGTACGCCGACATGCCCAGCCCGACTTGGGTTCCGGTGCTCATGTTCGTGCTGCTCGGCCTCGGGTGCCTGGTCATCGTGTTGAACTACGCCCGGGTGTTCGGCGAGCCCGACAACTGGCGGTTGGTGCTCGGCCTGGCTGCCATCCTCGGGGGGCATAATCACCGCCACCAACTACCGCTGAGGTCTGGCGGCGGGTGGCTGGACCTCGCCTCCCTACCATGGACACCGAGCTGTCACCAAGGTTGACTCTAAGTTACATCGATGTGACGCTCCCCAGGGTTATCCACAGCCTGGGGAAACGGTGGACGGGCCGGGTAATGGCGGTTACTCCTGGTAGTGGCATTCCCTGAACGGGGTTCAGGTGGTCACTGTTGGTGGCGGTGGAATCCGCCTTCGTAACCTGGGGATGTCAGATGTCGTCGACCGGGGTCACGAGGTCCATGTCCTCCCTGGCAGTGCCGGGGCGGCTCGGGGACCTCGTCGTTGGCCATGGTCATGCGCACCTCGGTGGAACAGATCGAGCAGCGGTAGGTGAGACGAACCTTGCGCAGCTCACCGGGGTCGGGCGGCGCCGGAACGGCCGGGCGAAGCTGCCCAGGATCATGGTTCCGATCCGCAGCAGCACGTAGGCGGCCACCAGTGCCACGATCACGTTGACGATCGGCCACGGCATGTGATCAGCCTAGGAGGCCAGGGGCCGGGCTAGCAGACCGACCCGGGCTGGTAGCGACGACGACCGGACCTGTCAGCACAGGTCCTTTGTGGGACCGCATCAAAACGGTGACCGGTGGGAGGCAGTGCGCTCCCACCGGTCACTGACCTTTCAGTTCAGGGGCTGACCCGCCCTTTGGCGGGCCGGGGCGGGTCCGGTCAGTCCAAGCGCTCGATGATGGTGGCGTTGGCCATGCCCGCGCCCTCACACATGGTCTGGAGGCCATAGCGACCGCCGGTGCGCTCCAGCTCGTTGAGCAGCGTGGCCATCAGCTTTGTGCCCGAGCAGCCCAGTGGGTGACCGAGGGCGATGGCGCCGCCGTTCACGTTCACCTTGGACATGTCGGGGTTGTGCTCCTTCTGCCAGGCCAGCACGACCGAGGCGAACGCCTCGTTGATCTCGGATGAGATCCATCTGGTCGAGGGTCATCCCGGCCCGCTCCAAGATCTTGGTGGTGGCAGGGATGGGGCCGGTGAGCATCTCGATGGGGTCCACCCCGACCACAGAGAACGAGTGGAAGCGGGCCCGGGGCTTGAGGCCGAGCTCTCGGGCCTTGTCCTCGCTCATGATCAGCATGGCCGAGGCACCGTCGGTGATCTGGGAGGAGTTGGCGGCGGTGACCCGTCCGTTCTCGGGGTCGAATGCGGGCTTCAGCTTGGCCAGGACTCCAACGAGGAATCGGGGCGGATGCCCTCATCGGCGGTGACCATCTCGTCGAGCCCGGTGACCTTGCCGGTCTCGCGGTCGTAGATCTTGGCCTTGACCGGGATGATCTCGTTGTCGAAGCGACCTTCTGCGGTGGCGGCGGCGGCCCGCTGGTGGCTCTGCACTGGAGTAGGCATCGAGCTCCTCGCGGGAGATGTCCCACTTCTTGGCGATGATCTCGGCCGACGTGCCCTGCATGACCACGCCGCCCACCGGGGCGTATCGCTCCATGACCTTGGGGCCCATGGGGAAGCTGCCCGGGGTTACCGAGGCTCCCATGGGGGTGGTGGACATGACCTCGACCCCGGCGGCGACCACGATGTCGTAGGCCCCGGCCATCACGCCCTGAGCGGCGAAGTGCGCCGACTGCTGCGAGGACCCGCACTGGCGGTCGATGGTGGTGGCGGGGACGGTGTCGGGCCAGCCGGCGGCGAGCACGGCGGAACGGCCCACGTTCACCGACTGGTTGCCGACCTGCATCACGCACCCCATGATCACGTCTTCTACGAGGGCGGGTCGAGGTTGTTGCGGGTGGCCAGGGCGGTGAGCACCTCGGCGGCGAGGTCGGCGGAGTGCCAACCCGAGAGCTTTCCGTAGCGCTTGCCGCCGGCGGTGCGGACGGCGTCGACGATGACGGCGGTGGGCATGACGTTCCCCTTCCGGGGGTCCTACCCCGCGTGTTCAACAGAACTAGACCGGTTGGTCAAGTTCAGTCTCGCCGGTGGGTTCGACATCCGCAACCCTGACACCGACGTCGGCTTTCAGCGCCGCGCCGGGCCGCCGACGCCGTGGCGCCGCGGGTAACGACACCGGAACCGGAACATGGACCCCCACCCATCTGCTATTGCTATGCCCGCTATCGACAGGGGCGACACCTCAGACCGGGAACCTGGGCCGCTGCCGCGCCAGGTCGTCTCTCCTTTCGGCATCAGCCTCCCCCCGTGCCCCTCCCAGCCATCAGAAAGCAGCCGTTCCAGCCATGAGCACCATCGCCGACCGTACCGCCGGCCAGACCATCCCCCGTGCGTTCCTCGCCACCGTCGAAGAACGGGGCGACGCGGTTGCGCTGCGATGGAAAGAGGGTGAGGAATGGCGGGAGATGACCTTCAACCAGTACCGAGAGAACGTGGCCCGAGCCGCGGCCGGCCTGCGCGAACTGGGAGTGGGTCGAGGAGACCGGGTAGTGCTCATGTTGCGCAACTGCCCCGAGTTCCACGTGTTGGACACCGCGGCCCTGTTCCTCGGTGCCACCCCGGTCAGCATCTACAACTCGTCGTCCTCCGAGCAGATCGAATACCTGGCCGGCCATTGCGACGCCGTGGTGGGCGTGGTGGAAGACGACGGTTTCCTGGCCCGCTTCAACCCGGTCCGAGCCGCGCTGACCGAACTTCGGACTCTGGGCGTGGTCCGCCCCGGTGCCGAGGCCCACGACTTCACCTACGCCGACCTCCTGGCCCACGAACCCCTGGACCTGGCCGCCCAGTTGGACGAGGCGACCCCCGCCGACCTGGCCACCATCATCTACACGTCAGGCACCACCGGACCCCCCAAAGGTGTGATGATCTCCCACGGCAACGCCGTGTTCATGGTCGAGAGCCTCCGAGAGTTGATGACGGGCATCGACTTCACCAGCAAGCGACTGGTGTCCTACCTGCCTATGGCCCACATCGCCGAGCGAACGGTGAGCCACTACCAACACGTGGTGCTGGGCACCGAGGTGAGCACCTGTCCTGAACCGTCTCAAGTGGCGGCCTACTGCCGTGAGGTGAAGCCGCACCTCATGTTCGGGGTGCCCCGGGTGTGGGAGAAGATCAACGCCGGGGTGATGGCCGCCCTGGCCGCAGACCCCGACAAGGCCGAGAAGTTCAACGAAGCGGTCCAAGCGTCGGGGCCCATCGCCATCCGTCGATCCCAGGGCACCGCCACCGCCGAGGACGAAGCCACCTGGGCCTTCCTCGACGATGTCGCCTTCCGCAGTGTCCGGGAGCTGCTCGGCATGGAAGAGCTCCAGTTCGCCATCAGCGGTGCCGCCCCGATCCCGCCGCCCCTGCTCACATGGTTCCGGGCCATCGGTGTACCCATGTCTGAGGTCTACGGCATGTCCGAGAACACCGGGGCCATGACCTGGACCCCCGAGAACATCAAGCCCGGCACCGTCGGGCCCGCCGTTCCCGGAACCGAGGTGGCCCTGGCCGAAGACGGCGAGGTGATCTGTCGCGGCCCCCACGTCTTCCAGGGTTACCTGAACGACCCCGACAAGACGGCTGAGACCATCGACGCCGACGGATGGCTCCATTCGGGAGACATTGGTGAGCTCGACGAAGACGGCTACCTGCGCATCGTCGACCGGAAGAAGGAACTGATCATTACCGCCGGAGGTAAGAACATCAGCCCCGCCAACCTCGAAGGTGCCCTCAAGATGATCCCGCTGGTGGGCCAGGCCGCGGCCATCGGGGACCAGCGCCCCTTCGTCAGCGCCATCGTCGCCATCGACCCCGATGCCGCCAAGGTGTGGGCGGCCCGCCACGGACTGGAGGACGCCACCTTGGAGGAACTGGCCGCCCACCCTGACGTGATCGCTGAGATCGAATCCGGCCTTGCCGAGGTGATGGAGCCGTTCAACAACGCAGAACGGGTGAAGAAGGTGAAGGTGGTCGGCGAGGAGTGGTTGCCCGACTCCGACCTTCTCACCCCCACCTCCAAGCTCAAGCGTCGCGGCATCAACGCCCGCTACGCCGCGGAGATCGAGGCCCTGTACGCGTGATCCCTGACCCCCGAGCCAAGGCCTAGGCCTTGGCGGTCCGACGGAGTTCGATCGACGTACCGCCCTGGCTGCGTGCCGGCGCGCCGGCAGCGGCCGTGTTGGCGGTGCAGATGGTCGCCTTCCCGGTGTCGTTGGGGCCGTGGCTCCAAGGGGTGGTCATCGGCCTGCTCAACGCCCTGGTGGTGTTGGGCATGATGCTGGTGTACCGGGCCAACCGGGTCATCAACATGGCCCAGGCTTCCGTCGGGGCCCTGCCTGCGTCGCTGGGCATCGGACTGTTCCTGTTCGGCGGACCGTCCATGGCAGTGGCGGGCTGGCTGGCGGTGCTGGCCGGGGTGGTCGGAGGATCAGCGGCGGCGGTGCTGGGCCGCCAGCCCGCCACCCGGGCCGGTGCGTTGGGCGTGGGTGTAGCGCTGGTGGTGGCCGTCGGCCTGCCGGTTCTGGGTTCCATGGGGTACGTCGGCGGTCTCCTGCTGGGCCTGGTTGCCGCCGTGGTGGTGGGGCTTGCCATTGACCTGGTCGTGGTCCGTCGGTTCCGGCGGTCACCGAGGTTGGTCCTCACGGTGGCCACCATCGGTCTGGCTCAGTTCCTCGCCGTCGGATCATTGGTGGTGCCACGGCTGTGGGGCCGCACCGACCTGGTGGCACCAAACCGCACGTTCAAGATGCCGGGCAGCCTGGAGGTCGAGGTCGGGACCACCGTCTTCCGCATGGACGAGATTGTGGCCGCCCTCGTGTCGGTGGTGCTCATCGCCGTAGTCGGGATGTTCCTGGCCCGAACCGACGTCGGCGTGGCGGTTCGAGCCGCAGCCGAACGGGGCGACCGGGCCGCCATGCTCGGGGTTCCGGTAGCCCGTCTCGAGGCCGGGGTCTGGGTGGTGGCCTCGGTGCTGGCCTTCATGGGCACCTACCTGCAAGCCGGCATCCTCGGCCTCGACCTCACCACCGGCGTCGGGCTCAGGGCGTTGGTGGCGGCGTTGGCGGCCATGGCCCTGGCCGGGTTCGGTTCGATTCCCTCCGCCGTGGCATCGGCGGTGGCCATCGGTGTGCTGAACGTCGCCTCGGGGCCGGCGGGTGGTCACCAGGTCATCACCACCGACGTGGTGACGGCACTGGTCGTGGTTGTCGGGCTGCTCCTCCAGGCATCTCGCAAGATGAGAGCCGACCGAGGTGACGCATCGAGCTGGCAGGTCAGCGTCGACCCCACGCCGGTTCCAGCGGTACTGGCCCGCTTGCCCGAGGTCCGCGTTGGCCGCTGGGTCCTGATAGCGGTGACCTTCGTGGTGGCGGCGGCCCTCCCCGAGGTGCTCTCCCCCAGCCAGGACTTCCGAGCTGCCATGGTGGCGTCGTTGGCGGTGCTGGCCTTGTCGGTGGTCGTCCTCACCGGTTGGACCGGTGAGGTGACCCTCGGTCAGATGGCCCTGGCTGCCGTCGGTGCCACCGTCACCACTTACACCACGGTGCACTGGGAGTTCGACCTGGTGCTGGCGCTGGCGGTGGCCGGTCTCGCCACCGCGGTGGTGTCGGTGGTCCTCGGGTTGCCATCCCTGCGATGGCGGGGTCTCTACCTGGCCGTGACCACGCTCGCGTTCGGTGTCGCCGCCACCGGCTGGATCCTCAACCCGAGCCAAGCCGACTGGATCCCCAGGGACCAGGTCGAACGCCGTCCGCTGCTGGCCACGTGGGACCTGTCCAGCGACACCACCATGTACCGCGTCTGCCTGGTGATCTTGATCGCCTGCCTGGTGGCGGTGGCCGGAATCCGGCGTACCCGCACCGGCCGTGTCCTGCGAGCGGTGCGAGACAACGCCCCCGGGGTCCAGGCCTACGGCGTGAAGGTGCCGTTGGCCCGCCTCACCGCGTTCGGACTCTCTGGGTTCCTGGCCGGCGTGGCCGGCGGAATGATCGTCTATGTCAACGAGGCCTACGACGTGGCCACCTTCGCCCCCGACCAGGGTTTGAACGTGTTCATCACCTCGGTGGTCGGCGGCGTCGGCAGCGCGTTCGGCGCAGTCCTGGGCGCGGTGGTACTCGACGGAAGCCGCAACTTCCTCACGGGGGACTGGTCGCTGTTGCCGTCCGCGGTCGGAGTTCTGATCGTCCTCATGTTCCTACCCGGTGGTCTGGCCGAGCTCGTGTACCGGATCCGTGAACGGCTGCTGGGCGCGGTGGCTTCCCGTCGGGGGATCGAGATGGTCAGAGCAGACATCGCGCTGGCCGAAGCCACCGACCCCGAGGGCAAGGCCAACGCTCGTGAGCATCCGGTGGTCCACGCCGATCCCGATGTTCCCATGCAACCCGACGGACTCAGCGTGCGAAACCTGGACGTGTCCTACGGCAACGTGCAGGTGCTGTTCGGCGTCGATGTCGACATCCGCCCTGGCGAGATAACCGCGCTGCTCGGAACCAACGGAGCCGGCAAGTCCACGCTGTTGCGCGCCATCGGCGGGGTGGCTTCGGTGACCGCTGGTGCAGTGCACCTGGGTCCGGTTGACCTGCTCGCCCTCGAACCCGATGAGATAGCGGCCGCCGGAATAGCTCAGATGCCTGGCGGCCACGGGGTGTTCGGGGGTCTCACCGTCGAGGAGAACCTGCGGGTGGCAGCCTGGCTGCTACGCGGCGACGGGTCGACGGTCGCAGATCGCACCGCTCAGGCGCTGGAGCGGTTCCCGGTCCTGGCCGAACGTGGCGGTGACCAGGCCGGAGACCTGTCGGGTGGCCAGCAACAACAGCTCGCGCTGGCCATGGCCCTCATGACGCGGCCCCAGGTGCTGTTGATCGACGAGCTGTCGCTCGGTCTGGCCCCGCTGGTGGTCGAACGTCTTATCGACGAGCTGAGGGCGCTGCGAGACGAGGGCACCACCATCGTCATCGTCGAGCAATCAGTGAACGTGGCCCTGAGCGTGGCCGACCACGCCTACTTCATGGAGAAGGGCGCCATCCGCTTCGACGGTTCCGCCGACGAACTGGCCAAGCAGCCCGAACTGATCCAGGCCATCTACCTCCAGGGAACTCGACAGGCCCTCGGTGAGACCGAGAGAGCGGCCCCCAGCACCCCGCGCTCCTCGGCACCGACCGGCCCCGCGCCGACGACCGCCGCCGAGACCGCCGACCCGGCCCCGGCCCCGGCCCCGACCGTCCCGGCTCTGGTCACTGACGACCTGAACGTGACCTTCGGTGGCATCAGTGCGGTGCGAGGGGTGAGCCTGTCGGTTGCCCCTGGGGAGATCGTGGGCCTGATCGGCCCGAACGGAGCAGGCAAGACCACCCTGCTCGACCTGATCAGCGGATTCACCGCCGTGGATTCCGGCCAGATCTTCCTGCACGGCACCGACATCTTCGGTCTCAGCCCCTCCAGCCGGGCCCGAGCCGGGCTGGGCCGATCGTTTCAGGATGCCCGCCTGTTCCCGGGCCTCACCGTGACCGAGACGGTGTCGACGGCGCTGGAACGTTGGATCGAGGCGGGCGACCCGCTGTCGGCGGCGCTGCGGCTTCCGGCCGTGCAGATGACCGAGGCAGCGGTGGCTCAGCGAGTCGAGGAGCTGCTGGAGACGTTCGGGCTCACCACCCTTCGAAGCTCTCGGGTGGCCGAGCTGTCCACTGGCTCACGACGCATGGTCGACCTGGCCTGTGTGGTGGCCCACGGGCCTTCGCTGGTGCTACTGGACGAGCCCTCGTCTGGGATCGCGCAGAGAGAAGCCGAGGCCCTGGCCCCGGTGTTGTCGGGGCTTCGGTCGACGATGGGCGTGACACTGGTAGTCATCGAACACGACATCTCCCTCATCGCCTCGATCGCCGATCGTCTGGTGGCCCTCGACGAAGGAGCGGTCGTCACCTCGGGTACGCCCGAAGAGGTTCTGAACCACCGGGCGGTGGTCGAGTCCTACCTCGGCACCTCGACCCACACCCTCAAGCGATCCGACCATTCGAACCGGACCTCAACGCCCGAACCCAGTCCCCTAGAGGTGCGTCATGAACCAGCCCGCCGGACCGGCGCAGCGGCCCTGGCCCAAGCTGTCGCCTGCACAACGATTCGGACCTCTCCTGGCCGTGGTCGTCTTGTTGGTGGGGGCGGGCGTGGTGGCCACCGTCAGGGGCGGTGACGGTGCCGGAGGATCCGGTACCGGTGGGCCGGGGAAGCCTGGGGTCGAGGGCAACTCGGAGTCTGCCGACAAGTGGTCGTCCAACCCCGAGCTAGCCCCCACCTACGCCGAGGCGAAAGCGGCGGGAACCCTCGACGACTACGACTGGGGCGACCGCTGCGACACCGCCACCGGCCGGATCATGATGCCGTCGGTGTACGCCGTTCCCTGTGTGCCGGCGTGGGATGGCGACAAGCCTTGGCTCGACAGGGGTGGCAACGAGCACGCAGACAACGGCGGTGCCACCAGCCAGGGCGTGACCGCCGATGAGATCGTGGTCGCCTACTACATACCCGGTCCCCAGGATCTGCTCGGTCTGGCCGAGAGCCTTGGCGTGTTCGATGGGGCGGCCGAGCGCACCAAGCTCGTCCAGGACCTGAACACCATGGCGAACGCGAACTACGAGACCTACGGCCGGCGGGTGGTGATCAAGCCGTTCCAGGCTTCGGGCGATGGCCGCAACCCGGCTCAAGCTCGCGCCGACGCCCGTCGGGTGGCCGAAGACATGGGTGCCTTCGCCAGCATCGGTGGTCCAACTCAGGCCCTGGCCTACCAACAGGAGCTGGCCCGCCGGGGCGTCTTGTGCATCGCCTGTAGCGCCACCTCACCTGACACGCTCTACGAAGAGCTGGCCCCCTACTCGTGGGGGGTGTTGGCCAGCCCCGACCAGATCCTTCAGGGCGTGCTGGATCTAGGAGTCCGAAGCCTGTTCGGTCGCCCCGCTCAGTACGCCGGTGATCCCAGCTACCGCACCCGTAACCGCACCCTGGCCGTCATCCACTACGAACAGGACCCTCCCATCTACGGCGACCTCACGGTCAGGTTGAAGGAGCGGTACAAGAAGATGGGGGCCGAGGCCGAGCTCGTCATCTCCTACCTGCTGGACACCAACACCCTGTCGGCCCAGGCCCAGGGCATCGTCGGCCAACTCAAGGAAGCCGAGATCACCACGGTGGCCTTTGCTGGCGATCCGTTCATGTTGATGGACATGGTGAACGCAGCGAGCCGTCAGAACTACCATCCCGAGTGGGTCATCACCGGAATCGCCTTCACCGACACCACCGTCATCGGTCGCCTCATCACCGACCAGGAGCAGTGGTCCCACGCCTTTGGCGCATCGTCATCTCCGGCCCGGGGGCTTCCCCCTCAGGCCGAAGCCTGGCGCCTCTACCGGTGGTTCTTCGGTAAGGATCCCTCGGCCACCAAGAGCCTTCAGGTCACCGGGCCGATGATCCAGCTCCTCTACACCGGCATCCACATGGCCGGCCCCAACCTCACAGCCGACTCATTCGCCGGCGGCATGTTCCGGTATCCGCCATCGGGCGGCGGGCCGACCACCCCCCAGATCAGCTACGGCGATCACGGATTCTTCGATGCCCTCGACTTTGTGGGGATAGACGACTTCACCGTCGTCTGGTGGGATCCCGACCTCGAAGGCCCGAGCGAACAGCAGGTGACGGGCCGGGGAATGTGGCGCTATCCGCTGGGTGGCCAGCGCTACATGATGGTGGACCCCAAAGAGCTGGACGAGAACCTGTTGTTCCAGGACGTCCCCGACGCGCCGGGGATCCTGTCTGAGATCCCCACATCCGACATCGGACCCGACTAC
The DNA here is from genome assembly GCA_016702505.1 of Microthrixaceae bacterium. NCBI lineage: Bacteria > Bacillati > Actinomycetota > Acidimicrobiia > Acidimicrobiales > Microthrixaceae > Microthrixaceae bacterium. Next base: position 163,072 of record JADJDU010000004.1, on the reverse strand, counting down.
CCGCCCCCTCCCGGCTCCCCGGCCGCCGAAGAGGGCGGCTGACCCGCGAGATCCTCTTCACAGTGGGGTCGGTCGCCGTGAGCCAGGTTGAGGTCGGCGGATCCCGCTGGTAAACACAAGGGCGGCGAAGGGGAGTAGCCCCCCGCCGGGTGATCGACATGCTGGGTGATGAGCCCCGGTCCCCGGGTCCGAGAGATCGGATGGGCAAGACCTTCGGCCGACATCGCAGCCCGCGATGTCCGGTCGAGGTGTACCCCCACTTCCTCCGGGCATCTCCAGTCCCACCATCGAGGTTCCATGGAAGCGTTCCTGATCAGCTTCGCCGTCATCTTCGTGGCCGAGCTCGGCGACAAGAGCCAGCTCATGGCCATGGCTTTCGCCACCCGCTACCGGCCGGTCCCGATCTTGATCGGCATCACCATCGCCACGGCCTTGGTCCATGCCGTGTCGGTGGTGGTCGGCTCCCTGCTGGGCGACTCGTTCCCGACCGACACCATCAACGTCGTGGCCGGTGTCGCCTTCCTGGGCTTCGCGGCCTGGACGTTCAGGGGCGACGATCTCACCGAGGACGAAGCCGATCGGGTCAACAAGAGCGACCGTTCCGCGGTCGTAGCCGCCGGCGTCGCCTTTTTCCTGGCCGAGCTCGGCGACAAGACGATGCTGGCCACCATCACCCTGGCCACCACCGGGAGTCTGGTCGGAACCTGGATCGGGTCCACGTTGGGAATGGTGGCGGCCGACGCCCTCGCCATCGGTGTCGGTGCCGCCCTCGGCAAGAAGCTGCCCGAGCGCGCCATCCGCATCGGTGCCACCGTGTCGTTTGTGATCTTCGGCCTGTTGCTGATCTTCGAGGGGGTCAGGGGCTGACCCCCCCCCCCCCCCCGCCCCCGGCCCCCCCCCCCCCCCCCCGGCCCCCCCCCCCGCCCGCCACCGCCCCGGGCCCCCCCCCCCCCCCCGCCCCCCCCCCCCCCCCCCCCCCCCCCCCCTCCTCGGTTCCACCCTCAGGGGTCGGCCCGTTCCCTCCTCTCGACCGTCGTCAACAGCCTCGATCGGCGGTGAGGTTCGCCGCCGCGCTCGATCCAGTTCAGCCCGGTTCGGGGCCGAGGATGCTCACGAAGCTGACCATCTCGCCGGGGTATCCGCCCAGGTTGTGGGTGAGGGCCAGGTTCCGGTCGCCGGAGATGGAGCTGATCCGGCGGTCCTCGGGGGCCTCTCCCCGGAGCTGGAGCCAGGCCTCGAACATCATGCGGAGGCCGCTGGCCCCGACGGGATGTCCGAAGCTCTTGAGCCCGCCGTCGGGGTTGACGGGAAGTTCGCCGCCGAGGTCGAAGCGGCCGGCCTCGACGTCTTGCCATGCCGTACCCCGGGCCGAGAACTGGAGGTCCTCCATCAGCACCAGCTCGGTGGGGGTGAAGCAGTCGTGGACCTCGGCCATGGCGATGCGGGCGGTGGGGTCACCTTCGATGCCGGCCTGGGCGTAGGCATCGGCGGCACACGCCGCGATCTCGGGGAACCAGGTGTAGTCGTAGCTCGGGTCGGCCAGGCCCGAGCCGTTGCCGGCCACGAAGCTGAGGGCCTTTATGTAGATCGGGTGGTCGGTGTAGCGGTGGGCGTCCTCGGCTCGCACCACGATGGCGGCGGCCGAACCGTCGGCCACCCCGGCACAATCGAACACGCTTAGTAGGCCAGCCACCGGAGGCATGGCGCAGATCTGGTCGACGCTCATCTCTCGCCGGAACTGAGCCCGCGGGTTGCGGGCCCCGTTGTAGTGGTTCTTCGACGCGATGCGGGCCAGAGTGCGCTTGAGGTCCTCGATCGGAACGCCGTACTTCTCGGCGTAGGCCGGGGCCACCATGGAGAACGACCCCGCCGCGGTCAGGGTGCGGGTGGTGCCATCGTTGGGGATGGGTAAGGCGTTGAGCCCTTGGAACCCGGAGTCCTTCACCTTCTCGACACCGACGGCCATGGCCATGTCGTAGGCCCCCGACGCCACCGCATAGGCGGCCTGGCGCAGGGCTTCGGATCCGGTGGCGCAGTAGTTCTCGACCCGGGTGACCGGCTTGGACTGCAACTGGAGAGCACGGGCCAGGGTTATGCCGCTCATGCCCGACTGGGCCGTACCCAGCCAATAGGCGTCGACGTCGTCCTTGGTGACTCCGGCCGACGCGAACGCCTCGTTGGATGCTTCGAGGGCGAGATCGTCGACGCCCTTGTCCCACGCTTCGGTGAAGGGGGTGCAGCCCATCCCGACGATGGCCACGCGGTCCTTGATGCCGTGGCTTCCCATTGGTCAGGCCTCCGTTGCGGTGTCGGTGGTGGCGGCGTCCCGGACGGGGCGGGCCTTCCAGAAGTAGTTGTGGATTCCATCGGCGGTGAACAGCCGGCGGAACGTCATCTCGACCCGTCCACCGATGGCGACGTCGGCAGGGTCCACGTCGGTGAGCTCGATGGGGGCCCGGCCCCCACCGTCGAAGTCCACGATGGCGAACACCACGGGCGGGCTGGGGGAGTACACCAGCTTGTCGATGGTGAAGGTGACGATGGTGCCACCCACCTCGGCCATGGGTGCCGGCTCCATCTCGTCGACGGCGCCGCCATCTCGTGACACCCGGGCGGGTGGGAGGTGGAGGGCGCCAGAGGATCGGTCTCTGGTGCCGACGAAACCGAACTTCCAGTCTTCGCTACGGCCTGCCGCCGAGGCCGAGGGACGGGCCGGCTCGGGTCGACGGGGTGGCTCGGGGGTGATCATCCCCCGCCAGGCCAGGAACTTGCCGTAGGTCACCGGAGCCCCGGATCCGATCTGTTCCCCGATGGGATCGGTCACGGCGTGGCTGGCGATGGCATCGGTGGCCCGCAGCACGATGGCGTCGGCTCCATCCGCCAGAGACAACAAGACGATCACCTGGCCGGGGTGGGCCTGTTCCAGGGCCGCGGACAACAACAGGGCAGGCTGGGCCGCGCCTGGATTGCCGACGGTGCCGGCCAGGTCATCGGCGACCTTGGCCCCGTCGACACCCAGCTTGCGAAGCGCGGCCTTCGCGGCCCGGGCATGGGTGGACGCCACCACGAGGTGGTCCACCTGGTCGGATTCGATCCCGGCGTCGGCCAGCGCGGCCCGGAAGGCTGCCACCGCCAACGGCACGTAGCGGGTTTCGCCGAACTTCTCCTCCCACTGTTTGGATCGAGCGTCGCCCGGGGTGCGCCAGCGGTCGAGGAACTCGTCGGTGGCCGATCCCGCACCGAGCACTTCCGCGATGACCTCGCCGTCAGCGTCGTCTCCGACCAGCAGGGCGGCGCCGGCGTCACCACCGGCGGCCTCGTCGGCGCTCCCGGGGAGGCCAGTGCGAACATCGGCGCTGACCAGCAGGGTCGTGGGCCCTCCGGCCAGGGCCGATCGCAGGGCGGCCACGCCCGAGCGGACGGCACCACCGAAATCGGCGGCTATCACGTCGCCGGGCAGGCGCAGAGCGGCATGGATCGCCGTGGCATTGGTCTTGTCGACGTAGGCGGGCGTCACGGTGGAGAACCACACGGCGCCGGGCAGGGCGGCGGTGGCGCGCAAGGCACGACGGGCCGCCTCCACCGCCAGGGTGGTGGTGTCCTCGTCGTAGCTGGCCACCGTCCGGCTGCCCTTGCCTCCCCCGGTGCCGGACACCGCGGCGATGGTGGTGCGGTCTAGCCGCCGGTAGGGGAGGTAGGCCCCGTGGCTGATGATCCCTCGCATGGAAGGGAACGCTAGGCCGGTTTCTGACGGGGCGTCACATTTGCCGATCGGCGACGAGGTCAGGCTCCGAGGGCGGCGAGCAGGGCGTCTTCGCGGGCCCAGTCGGCACGGAAGTTGGCGTTGCCTTCCTCCATCACGTCGTACTGCCACCAAAATGAGTACAGACCACAGCTGGCGAACAGGGCCACGATGCGTCCGACGGTGTTGTGGCGCCCCTTGGGCACCGGGGCCGGGGGCAGGGCGACGTGAACGCCCAGCGAGGCGAGGATGGCCGCCAACTGTTCCTCGGCGGACCGTTCGGCGGCCTCGTGGTCGGTGAGGTCACCGTCGAGCAGGACGTAACCGATGATCTGACCAATTCCGCCGGCCAGAACGCAGATCAACGTCCACAGTCCCGGGTCTCGGAACTCGGTGGTGATCCGGCGCAGGACACCGATCTGGGTGCCGAGAGACTCGAACCACGGGGTCAACTCGTCGCCCCGACCCGCCGCCACCGCCTTCTCCCAGGCCATGGTGGTACCTGCTTCGAGCACCTCGAGGCGTCGCTGGTTGTGGGCCACCCACCGTTCGAACATCTTGTAGACCACGTAGTAGCCGAAGATCCCGCACGTCAGCAGGGTCCACCCGAGGGCGGTCCAGAAGCTGAACAGGTAGTCGGCCGTGACCCGCCGCTCCACTGCCGCCCGCATGCGTTGGGCCGGCGTGAACGGGGCCATCGGTGTGGGGGCCATCGGCGTGTAGGAAGTTGCAGGGGGAACGTACGCCCCGTCACCCGGGCCCCACGGAGGCGTCGGGCCGGTGCTGGGGGGAGCCGTCGGATCCGTTGGTGGAGGGAACGATGCGGTGGGATCGACACCGGAGGGATCAGAGGGGATCTGGTCGGACACCCCTTGGACGTTACGACCCCGACGCAGATCTCGCCCCCATCCGTTCAGCGGTCTACTGCGGATCTACTTCTGCCTTCAGACTCACCATTGCCAACTACCCATCGGGAGCACGGTGGACTGGATCAGAGAGGTCCGTCGCCGAGTTGGTGGATGAGTACGTGGTGGTCGAAGCGGAGGCGTTCGTAGACGAGCTGACCGTCGGAGAAGGTCATGATGAAGTCGAACGGCATCGACAGGGTGCGGCCGGTCGGGGGAAGGACGAGGCCGAAGGGCAGGACGAGCTCACCGGCGTGGGTGCCGACGACGGTCGCTTCGACTAGGACGCGCCCGTCAGCCAGCATCGTTGCCGTCCCGATGTCGAAACGCAGGTCGGGGAGACCCGTCATCATCTCGATCTCGCGTCCGATCGACGGGTCACGGTCGAGGGTGGCGTCGGGCCACTCGGCGATGTATCCGGGGGCGAGAACGCTCATCAAGAAATCGATGTCTCGCTGGTTCACAGCGTCGATCACCCGGCGGGCATGGACGATCGGGTCGAACTCCGTCGCGTTGGTCACTGGTCGGCTCCGGAGCATGCGGCCTCGAGGTCCGCGACGAGCGCGTCGACGGTGCCATCCTCGAAGGCGGTGAAGTCACCGCTGGACAGCGCCCCATCGACGTGATCGGCGAAGGCCTGGGCCTCATCAGCGAGGTCAGTGGGGGCGGCGGCGACCATCTTCTCGATGGTGGGCTGCAGGTCGGTGAAGATGGTCGTGGCTGCCTCGGTGCTGTCGATGGTGGCGGTGGCGCTGTTGATGTCACCGCCAGCGGCGCAGAACGCTTCGAGCTCTCCGGCGTCATTGGGAGCGCTCGTGGCGACCAGTGATGCGGATGTTGAACTCGAGGCGGAGGTTGCCTCGTTGTCGTCGCTGCACGCGGCAGAAATGAGGGTGAGTGCGGCGATGGCCGCGATAGCGAGTGGTCGGGCTTGCACGTGCGGTCTCCTTGGGTTCGGTCAGTGCACTCACGATGCGCCGAGCCAGTGTTCGGCCGCATCAGGGCGTGCCTGCGGGCCATCTCGGTGCTAGCCCTAAGGCGCCTAGCGGACCTATTCGCTAGGACCTATGTGCCGTCCAGCCAAGCTCGAACGGCGAGGACGCGGCGGTGGTCGTCTGGCTCGGGAAGCAGGTCGAGCTTGGTGAAGATGCTGCGGATGTGCGCGTCGATGGTCTTCTCGCTGAGCGCGAAACGTGAGCTAATGGCCCGGTTGGATCGGCCTTCGGCCATAGCGGCGAGCATCTCCTTCTCCCTGGGGGTGAGGCGGGAGATGCGGTCCTGGGCGCTGCGTCGTCCTAGGAGCTGACCGACCACCTCGGGATCGAGGACCGTTCCGCCGGCCGCAACCGTGGCTATGGCATCGGTGAGGACCGCGACATCGACAACGTGGTCCTTGAGCAGATAACCGAACCGCTCCGGATGGGTGCGGGCCAGATCGAACGCGAACTGCGTCTCGATGCTCTGTGACAGCAGCAGGATTGCGATGTCGGGGTATCGTAGCCGCGCTTCGACCGCAGCCTGAGCTCCCTCGTGTGTATAGGTGGGGGGCATACGGATGTCGACAACAGCGACCTCCGGCCGACGCTCGTCCGTTGTGTCGAGGGCGTCGAGCAGAGCGTCGCCATCGCCGACTGCGGCGACGATCTCGTGTCCGGACTCGGCCAGCAGTCGGGCAAGCCCCTCGCGAAGTAGGACCGAGTCGTCGGCGATCACGACCCGCATGGCACCACCGCCTTGAGCAGCGTCCCGTCACCCGGTGGACTTACGAGGGAGAGGTGTCCGCCGACGGCTTCGACCCGGTCGGCGATGCCCTGAAGCCCGCGTCCGGCGAGGTCGGCGCGGCCTCGGCCGTCGTCCCAACAGACGAGCGCCACCGTGTCACCGTCGGCGATCAGTTCGATGCCGCCACGTGTCGCGTCGGCGTGCTTAGCGACGTTGGCGACGGCCTCACAGGCGACGAACCACAGTGTCTCCTCGACCAGGGGGCTCAACTGGACCGGGTCGGCGGTCAACGCCATCGGCACCGGACCGCGTCCGGCGAGGTCGTCGAGGGCATGGCCGAGCCCGTCGGCCAATGCCGATGGGCGTAGCCCGTTGGCGAGCTCGCGCAACTCGCGCACCGCCGCACCGATCTCGGACACGGTGTGGTCGATCGTCGCGCCGCCTACGGCGTCGTCTCCGACCTGGAGGGCGCGCAGCTCGAGAGCCAACCCGAGCAGTCGTTGTTGAGCTCCATCGTGGAGGTTGCGCTCGATGCGATGCCGCTCGTCTGCCTGTGCCGCCACGATCCGGGCACGCGATGCCCTCACCTCCTCCAACTGGCATGAGATCACAGCTCGTAGTCGGACGTTGTCCAGTTCGGTCGACGCCTCATCGAGCAACAGGGACGCGAGTTGCGGATCGGTGCTGGGACCGATCCGCAACCGGGCGATCGGTGTCGAATCCCGGGTCACCTCGAGGTCGCCCGGTTCCAGCGTCGCCGACCTGCCGTCGGCGGTCATCCAAAGCCGCTCATCGTCGATCCAGTACGCCAAAGTCGCGGTCGGGTCACCGAGCGCGTCGACGAACACCTCGGTGAGATCCGGTTCCTGTGCAGGCGAAGCGAGCCGGGAGCGCAGCACCTGGAGGGCATCGTGGCGGCGACGATCGAACCGACGATCGATGTGATCCTGGAGCCGCTCGTAGAGCGGGCGCGCCGCGATCATCGTCACCACCGCCCCAATGACCGCGGGTACGGTCGACTCCTCGGCAACGAGTCCGACAACCTGTCCGACCACCACCGCGACGATGACGAACAGGACCCCCAGGATCGCCGAGCTACACACATATGCCGTCGCTCGGCTCAGGATCTGGTCTACGTCGTAGAGCCGGAACCGCATTACCGACAAGCCCGCCACTATCGGGACCACGAGCACGAACCCGCCGGTCGCCAATGTGCGCAGCGCCGCTTGGCCTGTCATCGCCGCCGTGTACGACGCGACGACGAGCAATGGCAACGGAAGCACCGCACCGAACAGCCACCGCAGTTGCAACCGCTCGTCACCCACCGCACGTCGGAAGCGCACTACGAGCGATACCCCGGCAACGACGAGGCCGATCATGGCCACGGTGATGCCAATGCCAGCCACTGCGTTCACGAGCGGTGAGATCGAGGTGACCGCCCACGGGTTGGTGAGATCGTCGAAGGGCGGGTCGAACGGGGTGTCCTGTAGGACCTTCGCACCCAACGCGGCCACGCCTGCGACCGTGGTGACACGAAGTGCGCTCCGCCAACGCTGTGTCAGTGGGGAGCCGGTAGGGGTCAGGTGCAGGATCGCGGCGAGGAGCACGAACCATGCGATGAAGCTCGCCTGACCTGCCACCAACGCCATGCGCGCCAGATCACCTGTATCGCCGAGCACAACAGCGTGCTCCATCGCCCATGCGTCACCCGCAGCGCCAATGCCGAGCACTACACCCAGCGCCAGGAACAACCACCCAACGGGATGCCGTCGGCGGCGGATCGCCACGATGAGCCCCACCGTCGCCGCGCTCATCATCGCCGAGCCATAGACGACCGCCTCGGCGGTGTCGCCCACCAGATCGGACCGACCCAGTGACGCCACCCGCCGGTCGCAAGTCACGGCCAACGCCAGAAGCAGCACCGTGATCAGCCAGCAGCCCGCTGCCACACCTGTCGTCGTTCGGCGAAGGCCTCCGGTCACTGTCCCATCCTCGCAGTAGCTGCCGGCAACTGCCTCAGGGTCAGCCCTGACGCGATCAACCGTCTAGCCCCGATGACCCGGAACTCAGAACCGGCCCAAGGTGAGGTCCTCCCTACGAAAGGACCGGCTCATGTCGCCACGGCCAACCCGAACCATGCTGCCGTTCATCGCCGTGTCGGCCGGGATGCTCATCACTGGACTGCTGCTCGGTGCCGGGCGCGACAGCGACGACACCTCGATGCTCAATACCGCATCGAAGGTTCTGCTCACAGTCGGCCTTCTCGCACTCATCGCCTCCTTTGTCGCAGAAGCCGTCCGTCGGCGTCGTTCTCGTCCCAGTGGGACCGATGTCCGCCAGATCCCGTAGCCACGACGGTCACCCGGCGCCAGAAGTGAACGGCGCCATCAAGAGGACGACAGTGGCCGTTGCCGCGTTGGCTGTGTTGAGTGCGGTGGCTGGTTGCAGCCCCGGAGATTCCCGTCGGTCGATGGACGCTGGAGACAACGTCGGGGTGGCCTCTACTCCGTTCGAGGCGGTCGCGGCGGACCAGACCTGCCCGGCCACCGCACCCGCCGAAGCGAGGTGTTACCGAGTCGAGGTCCCCGCGGACTGGAGCAAGCCACACAGCTCCACCATCTCGCTTCCTGTCGTCGTCGTCCCGGCAACCGGGCCCGACGTACGTCCCGATCCTCTCGTCGTGCCTGCCGGTGGGCCAGGCGGGTCGATGACTCCTGTGGCCGCGAGATGGAGCGACCCTCATCGGGACATCGTCCTCTATGACCAGCGAGGCACCGGTGCCGCCGAACCTCTTCTCGACTGCCCTGAGCGCAACGAGGTTTGGGTCGAGAACCTCCAGATCGACGGCTCCTTCGAAGAGGAACGCGCCGCGATCGTGGACGCGCTCAATGATTGCCGGCACCGTCTCGAGATGGCCGGGATCGACCTCGACGACTACGACACTGAGGCCAACGTTGCCGACCTCGATGCGATCCGAATGGCACTCGGCTATGACCAGTGGAACATCCTGGGAATCAGCTATGGGGCGCGTTTGACGATGGCGGCGATGCGATCCACCCCGAACGGGATCCGCTCGGTCATCCTCGACTCGGTCGACGATGTGACCACGGGCGGGATCGCTGCGACCCGAGTCTCAGGCGATCGGGCATTCGCCGAGCTGGCCGCCGCGTGCAACGAGAGCACCACCTGCGCTACGCAGCACGACGACCTCTCCGCTGAGATCGACGCGGTCGAGCGGCGCTACAACGCTGCGCCGGTCCACGTTCAGATCGATCTCGGGGACGGCCAGGGACCCCAGGAGTTCTTGATCACCGGTGCCGACATGATGGGGGGTCTTTTCCAAGCCATGTACGACCCGGTCCTGCTCGCTTTGCTCCCGTCGATCATCGGGGACCTCTCCGCGGGGGACACCGCGATCGTCGGCGAGCTGGTTCGCCGCAGCGTCTCCGCAAGACACGAGATCGCCTGGGGCATGAACCTCACCGTGAACTGCGCGGACCACGCCAGTAGCGACCCTGACGAAGACGCCTCAGCGATCTCCGATCCCGGACGATTCCGTCTCCTGCTCACCGTCCCGCTGTGTTCTGAGTGGCCAGTCGAACCAACCTCCGACGTCTTCAACGAGCCCGTCGAATCCGACATCTCCACGTTGGTCATGGCTGGGAGATTCGACCCCATCACCCCGCCAAGTGGCAGTGAGGCGGTCGCCGGGCGACTCTCCAACGCAACTTTCGCGCTCTGGCCGAACCGCGGCCACGTCGTCACCGGTGACCCATGTGCCGACACGATCATGTCAGCGTTCCTGGAGAACCCAGCCGCCCTGCTCGACCTCACATGTGTCGAGGCCCTAACGGGGCCGAGGTTTTTGTAGCCCCGGTCTGTCGATGAAAGGGTCGCCTGCGTTGTTCGATCCCGAACTGGATGCCTCTAATCTGACGGCTCGTCAGATCCTTCAGCGTTGACGAGCTGGGACCCGGAACGGAGCAGGGCAAATGAAGCTTGGAGACATTGCCAACCAGGCCGCGGCCGGCAACGGCAAGCCGTTGGACGGGATCCGGGTGTTGGCCCTCGAGCAGATGCAGTCGCTGCCCTACGCCACCCAACTGTTGGCCCGCCTCGGGGCCGAGGTGGTCAAGGTCGAACACCCCAAGGGCGGCGACTCCGGGCGGGCCTCTCTGCCAGCCATGACCGACCCTGAGGGGCGCCGGGTCGGGGCCACGTTCCTGCGCAACAACCTGGACAAGCGCTCGATCTGTGTCGACCTCAAGCACCCCGACGGCCGCCAGGTGATCCTGGACCTGGCCCAGAAGTTCGATGTGGTGGCCGAGAACTTCAAGGCCGGCACCCTCGACCGCCTCGGCCTCGGGTACGAGGACATCTCTGCGGTTGCTCCCCGGGCCGTCTACCTGTCGGTGTCGGGATTCGGTTCCACCGGCTCGCCCTATGACCGCTGGCCCGCCTACGCCCCGATCGCCGAGGCGATGTCTGGCATCTACGAGTTCAAGCGTCAAGGCGACGAGCCCCCGTTGGTAGCGCCCATGGGTGGACTGGGCGACATCGGATCAGGACTGTTCGCGGTGATCGGCGTGTTGGCCGCCCTCCGCCACCGTGACACCACCGGTCGGGGGCAGAAGGTCGACATCGCCATGCTCGACGCGCTGGTTGCCATCACCGACATCGTCCCCAACTTCTGGTCGATGGGCCTGCGCAACGGAGACCTGGGACCGCTGATCATGCACGGATTCCGGGCCGCCGACGGCTGGTTCATCATCCAGGTCGGTCGTGAGAACCACTTCGCCAAGCTGGTCGAGGCCATCGGACATCCCGAATGGGTCGACGATCCTCGCTTCGCCGAGCGTCAGGGCTGGATCGACAACCTCGACACCGTCTTGCGCCCCGCCATCGAGGGATGGGCGTCGACGCGCACAAAGGTGCAGGCCTGCGATGACCTGGCCGCGCTGGGTGTAGCGGCCGGGCCGTGCTTCTCCGACGAAGAGGTCGTCCGAGACGAGCATGTAGCGGCCCGCAACATGTTGGTGGAGGTACCCCGCACCGACGATGAGACCCAGCCCGTCTTGGTCCCAGGTAACCCGGTCAAGCTGTCCGAGGTGGCCGAAGGCCCCGAGACCAGGGTGCCATGGCTGGGGGAGCACACCGACGCTGTCCTGGCCGATGAACTGGGGCTGGACCAGTCCCGCATCATCGAACTGCGGGAGTCGGGCGCCATCGCCTGAACCCAGCGGGCCGATCCACCTGATCGGGCCGGAGCGATCTAGGTTCGGAGCGTGACCACCGGCCGGTTCGCTCCCAGCCCGACCGGCCGGCTGCACGTGGGAAACCTGCGGACCGCCCTGCTGGCCTGGCTCTTCGCCCGTAGCGAGGGCGGGTCGTTCCTGGTTCGGATGGAAGATCTGGACCGGGTCCAGTCCAGCCGCGACCACGAGGCCGCTCAGCTCGCCGACCTCGCCTCGCTTGGCCTGGACTGGGACGGCCCGGTCGTGCGCCAGAGCGAACGCTTCGAGCGGTACGAGGCCGCCATCGCCAAGCTGGAAACGGCCGGACTCACATATCCCTGTTACTGCACCCGCCGAGAGATCCGAGACGCCGCGTCGGCGCCCCACGATGGGGCAGCCCCCGACGGCGCCTACCCCGGAACCTGTCGGACCTTGACCTCGGCACAGATCGCCCTCCACCAGGCTTCCGGCCGCCCGCCCGCGCTCCGACTTCGAACCGATGTGGGGCGAGTCACGGTGGAGGACGAGCTGCTGGGAAAGATCTCCGCTGTTGTAGACGACGTGGTTCTGCGCCGAAACGACGGCGTGCCCGCCTACAACCTGGCCGTGGTGGTGGACGACGCCGCCCAGGGAGTCGACCAGGTGGTGCGAGGTGACGACCTGGCTTCGTCCACCCCGCGCCAGGCCCACCTGGCCGACCTGCTCGGTGTCGCCCGACCTCGATGGGCCCACGTTCCCCTGGTTCTCGGTCCCACCGGTCAGAGGCTGGCAAAGCGCGATGGTGCCGTCACCCTTCCCGAGCTGGCCGACCTGGGAGTGTCGTCGGCCGATGTGCTTCAGATCATGGCCGTGAGCCTGGGACTTGCCCTGCCCGGAGAGTGGGTCGGCGTCGAGGACCTGGTCGAGCGGTTCCATCCCGCCCTCGTCCCGGCCACGGCCTGGGTGCTCGACCCGCGTCACACCTCCTAGCGTGACCTTGTGAACCCTGAGCCACCCGATGTCGGGGCAACCACCGTTCCGGCGTTGCTGACCTCGACGGTGGTGGTGTTGGTCGCCCACGGCAGCCGGGCGGCCACCGCCAACCAGGCTCACCTCGACCTGGCCAGCTCACTCGACCAGCGCATCACCCCGACCGTGATCGGCGCCTTCATGGAGCTCGCCCGCCCCTCGATCGGAGACGCCATCGCCGCGGCCGCGGCCCAGGGAGCCACGGTGGTGGCGGTATTGCCCCACTTCCTTCACCCCGGTCGCCATCAGGAGCTCGACATCCCCCAATTGGTGGCCGACGCCGCCGAGCAGTTCCCGGGTGTGCAGGTCCGCCTTCTCGAAGCGTTCGGTGCCGATCCGGCCGTAGTGGACCTTTTGGCCGGTCAGGTCGACCGGGCCCTGACCGGTCCCTGACGGTGCCTGAACTGACCCCGGGATTCCTGGTTACGGGCTACTCGACGATGGTGTAGGCCGGGTTCACCACGAGCAGGCGTCCCCGGTCCTGGCGGGCCACGCCCTCCAGGAGGACCCTACGACCGCAGTCGACGCCGCCCAGCCGTCGACGACCGGTGAAGACCGCGGCGGCGCGCCCGCTGCCGTCGCTGACGGTTATCTCCAACGACGGTGACCCGAGGTGGGGGACCACCTGCACGCTCTGGACCTCACCGGCGATGGTGATGCGGACGCGCAACGGGGCCTCGGCGATCGGCGTGAGCGCGAAGTCGGCGACCCGGCCGGCCAGACGCTGCTCCTCGATCTCGTCGATCGACTCGTTGATCTTGCGGCGCAGCCCCTTCAGCACGGCGACCACCCTTCCAGACCGTCACGCCCCGTGCAATGCCACCCTCGGCCCCCTAGTGGTTGCCATGGCTCGACGCCCCTGGAGCCGGGCGCGTGGGTCGGCGCGCTTTCTAGACCGGATCGACGTGGAACGGAACGCTGGTCACGATGGTGTTGGGCCGGCCTCTAAGGCGGGTTCGCAAGATCAAGGCGCTCTGGTTGTGCAGGAGTTGATGCCACCGCTTCTCGAGCGTGAACTCGGGCACGACCACGGTCACGAAGTCGTCGACGGTCTGAGAGTCGAGGTCGTCGATGTAGCGGATGATGGGCCGGGACAGTTCCCGGTACGGCGAGTAGAGCGACACCAAGTCGACAGGGATGTCGTGTTCCTCCCACTGGGAGTTGATCCGTTCCTGCTCCTCGGGGTTCGACACCACCGTCACCGCCACCAACTTGTCGGGGTTGAGCGACCGGGCGTAGGCGAGCGCGGTGAGTGATCCCTTCGTGACCCGTCCGACCAACACGACGACGGTGTTGGTGCGGCGGCTCACCTTCTCGAGCGGAGCCGCGGCCATGCGGGCATCCATGTCGACGTAGTGGGCCTTGATGGTGCGAAGCCCCCACACGATGAGCGGGATCACCACCACCGGGATCCAGGCCCCGATGGTGAACTTGGAGTAGATGACCACGGCCAACACCACGGTGGTGGCCACACAGCCGAGGGCGTTGATGGCGAGGCCGCGACGCCACTTTGGTTCCTTGAGGGCGAGGTGGTGGCGGATCATCCCGAACTGGCTGAGGGTGAATCCGGTGAACACACCCACGGCGTAGAGCGGGATGAGGGCTGACACCTGGGCTTGGAACACCACGATCAGGAGCGCGGCCATGCCTGAAAGGACCAGTACGCCGTTGGAGAAGACCAGTCGGTCGCCTCGGTTGGCGAGCTGACGGGGCAGATATCCGTCACGAGCGATCAGGGAACTGAGCCGTGGGAAGTCGGCGTAGGCGGTGTTGGCCGCCATGATCAAGATCGCGAACGTCCCGAACTGGAGGCAGTAGTAGAGGATGCTTCCGGTACCGAACACGGCACCGCCCATCTGGGACATGATCGTCTCGCCGCCTTCGTCCACCACCGGCTTGAGGTGTTGGGCCAGTACCGACAGGCCCAAGAAGCCGACGGCGAGGATGCCAGCCATCATCGCGAGGGTCTGTGAGGCGTTGCGGGACTCGGGCTTGCGAAACGCCGGGACACCGTTGGAGATGGCTTCCACACCGGACAGGACGACGGCGCCGGAGCTGAACGCCCGCAGGATCACGAACAGTGTTGCGCTGGTCATCAGTTCGTGGTTCTCGGCGAAGTGGTGCGCCAACTCCTTGGTGCCTTCGACCTCGGTCAGGTCACCGGTGAACAGCTTGAAGAAGCCGGTACCCAAGAACACCGCCAGCGACGCCACGTAGAAGTACGTGGGGATGGCGAACACCTTCCCTGACTCCTTCAGGCCCCGCAGGTTGCCGACTGCCATCATCGTCACGAAGAACAAGGCCAGGCCGACCCGCAAAGTGATGTCGTCGTTGAAGTCGAAGGCCGAGCCGATGGCCATCACGCCCGACGAGATCGAAACCGCCACCGTGAGCGTGTAGTCGACCAGGAGTGACGCCCCGGCCACCAGTGAGGCCAGGGGACTGATGTTCTCCCGGCTGACCACGTAGGCGCCGCCACCGTCGGGGTAGGCGTGGATCGTTTGCACGTAGCTCGAGCCGACCAGGACCAGCAGCACCACCGCAGCAATGGCGATGGGCACCAGATAGTGGTGGGAGTTGGGGAACGTGACCGCCATCAACAAGACGAGGAGCATCTCCTCGCCGGCGTACGCGGTGGAGGAGACGGCATCCGACGCGAATACGGCCAGGGCCGTGGGTTTGCCCAACCGTTGGTGTTGTTCCTCGCTGCTGGCGAGGGGCTTCCCCACCAGAAGCCGTTTGAACGCTGATGCCATGCCGTCGCACCTCAGAGAGGTAGCAGGGACCCCGGCCGGTTCGAGCACTCTCTCGGGCACTCGGATCCGGGGCGTGAACCTGCTTGGTCTAGTGCCTGGGCATCAGTTGGTGCGAGCCTTGCCGGGGTCCGGTTCGTGGTGGGTCCGGTGGCCTGCGCTGGATGGACGGACGTAGGCTCCAGCGCCGTCCAAACCGGGACGGTTGAGCCGAGGTGATGTCACGGTGCACGTAGTCGTTGTGGGTTGCGGGCGGGTCGGGGCCGGTTTGGCCCGGAACCTGGAGGAGAGCGGTCATACCGTCGCAGTCGTAGACCGGCGGCCCCGTGCTTTCGAGCGGTTGTCGGAGGACTTCGGTGGTCGCACCGTCACCGGTGTCGGCTTCGACCGTGACCGACTCACCGAGGCGGGCATCGAGGAGGCTGGCGCCCTGGCGGCGGTCACCAACGGAGACAACTCCAACATTTTGGTGGCCCGCGTGGCCCGGGAGACGTTCGGCGTCGACCGGGTGGTGGCCCGGATCTATGACCCTCGACGAGCCAAGATCTTCGAACGACTCGGCATCCCTACCATCGCCACGGTTGAGTGGGCCACCGAGCGGGTGCTGCAAAGGATCATGCCCGACCGCCCCAACGCGGAGTGGATCGACCCCAGCGCCAACGTCCTCCTCATCGAACGACCGGTGCCACCGAAGTGGGCCGGTCACAAGCTCGGCGAGATCGACCTGGCCGGTCACGCCCGGGTGGCGGCGTTGACCAGGCTCGGCGAAGGCAGTGTCGCCGGTCCCGACACCATCGTTCAGGACGGCGACGTCCTTCACGCCATGGTCAGCGGAGATTCCATCGAGCGTTTCGACGCACACTTGGGCAACGGCCCAGTCAAGGGAGGGCACTGATGAAGGTCGTCATCGCCGGCGGGGGCAACGTCGGAACGTTCATTGCCGAAGACCTGGCCAAAGCGGGCCACGAGATCGTCATCGTGGAGGTCGACGCCGACCGGGTGGCAGAAGCCACCTCGATACCCCAGTCCCCCGGGATCAGCTGGGTGACCGCTGACGCGTGCGAGGTGTCCGAGTTCGCCCGAGCCGATGTCCAGGCCGCAGATGTGGTGGCCGCCGTCACGGGAGACGACGAGGACAACCTGGTCATCTCCCTGCTGGCCAAGCAGGAGTTCGCGGTGCCGCGGGTGGTGGCACGAGTCAACAACCCTAAGAACGAGTGGATGTTCAACGAGATGTGGGGCGTGGACGTGTCCGTGTCTACTCCGCACCTGTTGAGCGCCCTCGTCGAGGAGGCGGTCTCGGTTGGGACGCTGGTCCGGCTGTTGTCCTTCGAGGGCGGCAAGGCCCGACTGTGCGAAGCGACGTTGGCCGACAACTCGCCGGCCAACGACAAGGAGATCGTGAACCTGGGCCTGCCTCGCAGTGCCACGGTGGTGGCAGTTCTGCGGGACAGCCATGTGATCGTGCCCCGCGGTGACACGGTGCTACGGGCCGGTGACGAAGTGCTGGTGCTTACCACCCCTGAAGCCGAAGAGGACGTGATCGGCGCCTTGGTCGGCTGACCCGGCAGCCGCTTGTCCGAGTTGGTCCGGACCTACGATCAGCGGGTCCGGCCGTCAGGAGTTAGCCATGCCCGAACCGTCCCGCCTCTACTTCCGCCAGCTCCTGGCCGGCCTCGATGTGGCCGAGACCGACCCGGTGGCCCAGCAGATGGTCAACTTCATCTACCTGATCGGAGATCGCGAGACGGGCGAGGCGGTCATCGTCGACCCGGCCTATGACCCGGCCGGGATCATTGCTGTAGCCGAGGCCGACGGGATGAAGGTTGTCGGTGCCCTCGGTACCCACTTCCACGCCGATCACGTCGGCGGGAACCTGGGTGGGATGGCCGAGATCGTGGGCATCGCCGAGCTTCTCGACCAGGTCCAGGTGCCGATCCACGTCCAGGCTGACGAGATCCCCTGGATCACTCGCACCACGCGGGTCACCGCCGATCACCTCGTCGGCCACGACAGCGGTGACACCGTGATGGTGGGCGAGATCCCGATCACCTTGATCCACACTCCGGGCCACACGCCCGGGAGCCAGTGCTTCCTGGTCGATGGTCGGCTGGTGGCGGGCGACACGTTGTTCCTGGACGGATGTGGCCGCACCGACCTTCCGGGCAGCGATCCCGAGCAGATGTACTTCAGCCTCACCCAGCGCCTGGCCCAGGTCCCCGACGATGCCGTGCTGTTCCCCGGTCACCTCTACTCCGAGAAGCCTTCGGCCACCATGGCCGAGACCCGCAGCCGCAATGTGGTGTTCCGGCCTCAGAGCCTCGAACAGTGGCTCATGATGTTCGCTCGCTGACCACGTCTGACGCCGCTTGCGAAGCGCCCGTGGCGGACGGGTCACATCTCGCCGCCGTGTCGTCTTTGAGGGGGCTTGCCTGGGGCGCCTTTGGCTAGCCGCCGAGGGGTCGGTGGCGTGAGGTTTGTGGCCGTTCGCTAGCGGCTGGGGTTCTGGACCATCAGGGAGTTCGGGGACGAGCCGTCCACCACCACGATTCGTTCGCTGAACCGCCAGCGTCCCAGTTCCAGTTCCAAGCGGTCGAAGTAGCGGCCCCAGTGGTCGAGCCCGATGGCGGTGTGTACGGCGAAGTACGAGCTGGCCCGGGCTCTACCCCCTTCCACCTCGGGGATGAGGACACTCGAGACGTGGTGACGAACCGGTCCTGGAGAGGCGTCTGGCCCTTGGGCCTTGGCGGTTCGTTCCACCACGGCCCCCAGCTCGGCGAGGATGACTTCTCGACCCTGCCACCGGTCGCCGTGAGCGCCGACGTCGAGGACGCCGTGGACCGTGAACAGGTCGGCCAGCTCGTCGAGCCGGCCACGGTCCCCGGCCCAGGTGTAGGCGGCGAGCAGGTGGCGGATCTGCTCTCGGGCGATCACCTCGGATATTTCCATGGCCCTGAATCTATGGAGGCGAGCTGATGGGGGAGCCGACCAACGATTCTCCGACACACATGGCGAGCAGCCGTGTCGAGGCCGGGTCAGGCCGATGGCAGGTCGGGGTCGGGACCCTGGGGCGGGGCGTGGTGGTCGTGGTCGTGGTCGTGGGGATGGGGATGGTCATGGTCGTGACCGTCGTGGTGGTGAGACGGGCCGTGATCGTGTGCCGCCTCCGGCGGGCGGTGGTCGTCGATGAGACCGTGGTCGTCGACGGGCTCGGCCGGGTGTTCCACCGACCAGCGGGCCTCGGCCTCGGCCAGCACCGAGCGAAGGGGACGCCCGGTCTCGGCCGCGACCCGGGCGGCATCGTCGAACTCGGCCTTGACCCGTCCCGGCCCGACCTTGATTCGAACCGGGAGGTCGCCGACCTCGACCTCACCCATGGAGCGAGGCTCGGGCCAACGGTCCATCGCCACTCCTCTCACCCCGAGGGTCCCGGTCTCTCGGACCAGCGTGGCCCGGACCGGTCCCAGCACGGCGATGTCGCACAGGGCGCTGACCACGTGCGCAGGACGCCCCTTCTTCCCGGTGACCGCGGTGATCCAGGCGTCGGCCGCTCCGGCCCGTAGCAACTCGGCCACGGTGTGGGCCAAGACCTCGCCGGTGGCGTCGTCGACGTTCGCCTCGATCAGCATCTGCGGTTGACCCGAAGGGGACGCAGCCCGGGCCTGCTCCCCCAGCACGACCTGGGTCAGGTTGGGTCGGTCCGGCAGCTCTCGCGACCCGGCCCCGAACCCGGTGGTGGTGACGGTCATGGCCGGCAACGGTCCGAAACCGCGGGCCAGGGCAGCCATCAATGCCGCTCCGGTGGGGGTGGTGAGCTCGACGGCCAGGTCGACACCCCGGGTGGGAACCCCTCGCAGCAGTTCGACCACCGCCGGAGCCGGGTTGGGGATGATGCCGTGAGCGGCTCTGACCATGCCCAGCCCCACCGCCACCGGTGAACAGAAGATGTCGTCAACGTCGAGCACCTCGAGAGCAGCGCAAGTGCCGACCACGTCGATGATGGCATCCACCCCACCCACCTCGTGGAAGTGGACCTGGTCGGGCGGGCGCCGGTGCAGGTGGCCTTCGGCAGTAGCCAACGATCCGAAAACGGCCAGGGCCCGAGACTCGACCCGGGGCGGGAGACCGGCCTCGGCGACGAGACCTTGGATGTGCGCCGCCGTGCGCACCACGGTCGACTCCCGGACCTTCACGTGGACCTTGGTGCCACCGATGCCGCCCCTCAACACCGGTTCCACCTCCAGCGCCCAACCCGGAAGGGGGAGGCGACCCAAGATGGCGTTGACCTCCTCCACCGGTGCCCCCGCGTCGATCAAGGCGCCCAAGGCCATGTCGCCGGCGATGCCAGAGAAGCAGTGGAACCAGGCGGCGGTCATGGGCCAACCGGATCGGGGGCGGCCGTCACCGACTGGTCGACAGACGGGGGAACTTGGCGGTTCGGGTTGAGGAACATGCGGGCTACGGCACTGGCTGCCCCGAACCCGTTGTCTATGCCCACCACGGTTACGCCCGCGGCGCACGACGCCACCATGCCGAGCATGGCGGTGACCCCCTCGAACGCGGATCCGTAGCCGGCGCTGGTGGGCACCGCCACCACCGGTGCGCCGGTGAGCCCGCCGACCACCGAGGCGAGAGCTCCTTCCATGCCGGCGATCACCACCACGGCATCGGTGTCGGTGAGGGCGGGAAGTTGATCCAACAGACGATGGATTCCGGCCACACCGACATCGGTGATGCGCGTGGGGATCAACCCGTGGGCGGTGAGGGTGGCGTCGCACTCGTCGGCCACCGGCAGATCCGCGGTGCCCGCGGTGATCACCAGGATCCGTTCGGGTCTCGGTGGCGCCGGACGCCAGACCACCGTCGAACATTCCGGCGCACCGATGGCGTGGCCGCCAGGGTTGGTGGCCAGAACGGCGTCGACCATGGCCGCGTCGGCTCGGGTCAGCACCAGGGGGGCCGCAGCGGAGCGGGCCAGCAACTCGGCCACGATGCGTGCGGCCTGGTCGGGTGTCTTGCCGGGGCCGTACACCGCCTCGGCCATGCCCTGGCGAACATGTCGGTGGTGATCGACCCGGGCGTAACCCATGTCGGAGTAGGGCATGAGGCGCAGGGCGGCCACGGCATCGTCGGGGGTCGTGGTGCCGCCCCGTACGTCGTCGAGAAGTTGTCTGAGGGCGGCCTCGTCCACCGCCCTATCCTGCACGGTCGTGACGACCGAGGCCTCCTCCACCGATCCGGCACCCGCTACGGCCGACACGACCCGGCTGAAGGTGGGCTTCCTCGGACCGTGGGGCACGTTCACCGAGCAGGCGCTGCGCACCCAACCCGACCTGGCTTCCGCCGAACTGGTTCCGTTGGCGACCATGGCCGACGTCTTGGTGGCCGCCGAGTCGGGTGCCGTCGACCTGGGTTTCGTAGCCATCGAGAACTCGATCGAAGGCGGGGTGAACATCACCTCTGACACATTGGCCTTCGACGTGGACGTTTTGATCCAGCGGGAGGTGGTCATCGGTGTCCAACAGCACCTGATGGGTCTGCCTGGCGCCGTGATATCGGCGATCGCCGAGGTCGTGTCGATCCCTCACGCCACCGCCCAGGCCCGAACCTTCCTGCGCACCAACCTTCCGACCGTTACCACCCGGGCGGTCAACTCCACATCTGAGGGTGCTCGGCTGGTCGCCGAGCTGGCCGACCCTACGGTGGGGGCGATCGGCAACGAACTGGCGGCGGACATCTACGGGCTGGAGGTGCTGGCCCGAGACATCGAGGATCACCCAGAGAACCAGACCCGGTTCGTGGCGGTGCGCCCCGGCGTGGTGCCCCCGCCCACCGGACACGACAAGACCTCGGTGGTGGTGGCCCAGAGGGCCGACCGGCCGGGGAGCCTGCTGGCCATCCTCCAGGAGTTCGCGGCTCGGTCGATCAACCTCACCAAGCTGGAGTCGCGGCCCACCAAGAAGGCGCTGGGCGAGTACTGCTTCCTGCTCGACATGGAGGGTCACATCGCCGACGACGTGGTGGCCGACTGCCTCAAGGCACTGCGGATCAAACACGGATCGGTCAAGTTCCTCGGCTCGTACCCGTCGGCCGCCCCTGACGGCCCGACGGTACGAAAAGGGGTAGACGAGGCGTCTCGTGACGCGGAAACGTGGCTGGCCGGAATGCGGGCCCAGATCGTCGACGCCGGTCTCTGACGGCGGGTCCATCGCTGTTCCGGGTCGGGAAGACGCGGGGAGCATCGGGTAAAACCGCAGGTCACAGGCCTGCGTTCCCCATTTCCCACTGATCTCCCGAGTTTGTGCGTTGCGGTCGGCCCGAACGCGCGGTTTGGTGCTCCTGCGCACGGATCGTGAAGTAGGAGGGACGGCGCGATACATGTTCTGGTTGTGGACAACGGAGAAGTGGGGCGGCTGGGGCGGGCCGCGGCCCTAGAGGTGGCGGGTCACCGGCCCACGGCGATGGGATGGGAGGAGGCCGCTCGGTTGGTTGACGAGCCCGGATCGACACAGTTCGATCTGGTTCTCGCTGCCCTCCGTCCGGATCCCTCGTCGTGGGACCGGTACGGATCTTTGACCACCGCTGGGAAGCTGGCCCGGAACTTGCCGGGACAGCCCGAGATGGTTGCGCTGGTTTGGGGAGATGGAGTGGACAACCCACTCCTCGGGGTGCGGATGGCTCGGGCCGGGATCTCGAGGGCGGTGCCCTCCACCGACGCCGGCTCCTCAGATGACCTTCATGCCATCGTCACCGACGCGACGGTCGGAGTCAGGCCGACACCGACGTCCCAGCAGCTGGCGTGCGTCGGCGTGGGGGTGGAGACCGATCCCGATGCCGTCATCGCGTGGATCCAAGACCGTATGGACCACCCCGAACACGGTCCGGCGTATCGCAACGCCTTCGAACCTATGTTCGCCCAGAACACCTGTGGCCTGTCGCGCCGTCAGGCCTACGCCCTGCGGGTCGGACTGACCAAAGCCGGTCGCATCCTCACTCCGGTGGGCCGGAGCGGCGGCGGACCGGTGAGCGACGTGTCGCTACCTCGATGGTCCGAGGTGATCTCGGTGGCCAACCTCTGCCGTGGGGTGGACGTCATGAGCCGCAGCGCCGACGCCGTCGACGCGGTTCCCGTGCCAAGACGGTTCGTGGCCTGACCGCTGGCCTAGCGAGTCGACTACTTGTAGTCGGCGCACACGAAATGGGAGTCCTCTGGGTAGGCATCCAGCTCCCAAGCTTCCACTACGTACTGGGTGGCCTTGAGGTCCCACGTGGCGCACATCCAGGCGCTGGCCGACGGGATCCAGTGTCGGATGCCGTCCTTGTCGACGTACCAGGTGGTGGGACCCAGCTTCATGATGTGCCCCCGGTAGTCCACGGCGGGCTTGGGATCGACTGGCAGCTCGCTCCACGGGAACCACCGATAGCGGTCTGCCGGTTGTGATAACGCGTCCACGTCGCTGATGACCCCCGCAAGGAAGGTCCAGCCGTGCTGGAAGGTTTGACGAGCACCGGTGGAAGCCATTCCCGGAGCCCAACTGGTGGCCCCAGTGGGCCCGGCTGCGGACTCGGGGACACCCATGGGAAGACCCATGTAGCCAGCGGGTCCTCCAGCGGCGATCCAGAAGTCCCATTGCCCACCGAGGACCGGCAGACCGAGTCCACCGGGCTGGCCGAACACCAGTCCACCAGCGGTTGTCCTGATGATGTCGACCCCGTTCAGCTGGATCCGCCCGACCGGGTAGCCGACGAGATTCACCCCGATAGCGTCGCCGTTGTAGCGGAAACGGTAGGTGTTCCATTCGGTGTCGGTGATGTGCATGGCGACGCTGGTGCCGTCAGCGGCGGTGATGATCACGCCAGCCGACTTGCCGCCCGCCATGAGGCGCTGGATGGTCAGGTCCCGCCAGCTCTCGAGGGGATGACCGCAAACCAGATCGTTCCCGACCCGGATGCTGGGAGCGAGCGACCGGAAGATGGTGTGAAGGTGGGCGTACGCCGAGGAGGCTGCATCCTCGTAGCCACCGATGGGAACCAGACCAAGGTTGGGGCACCCGATCTCGTCGGGATCGGGCGGGTCGACCTCTTCAGGGTCTGGTGTCCGCGCCGACTCGGGAGCCGTGGTCGGTGGTGTGGGCAGCTCGCTGTCGGTGTCCCCGGGCAGGTTGGTGACCGGGCCGGTAATGGGGGCCTCTACATCGGGCCCGGGGAGCCATGACGTGTCCCCCGGTCCAGGAGAGCCGCCCGGCGATGAGCGGTCGGGATTCGGTCCGTGCGGGATCGTCGCAGTTCCGAGGAAGCCACCGTTGCCTTCGTAGCGGCCTGTGGAGCTACCGGTGCCAGACCGGGTCCGCGTGGCCGCAGCGGTGGGCAGGCGTCCTGGGATGGTGGTAGGTAGGGCCAGTTCGGTGGACGGTAGGACCGGCTGAGTCGGAGGCTCGACGTTGCGGCTCGCTCGGCCGGTGGTGACGCGATCGGGGGCCTCGATGGCATCGAGTCGGACCCGGTTGGAACCGTCAGGTCGTTCGGGCTCCCGGGAACCGACCCAGACCACACCCGCCGCGATCACGGCCACGCCGAGGGCGACCAACGCCGCGCTCTGGCGCCGGCCAGACACAGGACGCTTTGGCGAGTCGGGCTTCGAGTGGTTGGCGGACGGGTCGGTCACGGTCATCGACACCTTGAAGGCTCTCCGATCTCGAGGGTGGCGATCGCGATGATAGGTACGTCGCGAACTACGTCCACAGCCAGCGACGTGGCACAGCCGTAGTCACTTCGGGCCGGAAGCCAGTGGCGAACTTCGTTCTCGTCGATCAACCAAGACGAGCCGTCATCGGCGACCAGCACCCGGCCCGCGATGTTGGGTGGGAGCTGGCTGGCCGGGTTCGGGATCGGTTTCCATTCGACCTGGGTCGAGTCGACGAAGTCGATGGTCACTCGGCCACCTTGGAAGTCCTGCACCATTCCGACCCCGGGAAGGTCTCGCTGGCCCGACACCGGTAGGCCCATCTCGCCGTCGATGCCGCCCCGCTCGGCCCATTCGGCGAGGATCGATCCCCAAACGAGCCGGGCGTCCTCATGTGGGCCTCCGACCACGACGCTCTGGGTCAGGCGCACCACCCAGGATCCGTCTCGATCGTCTCGCTCGTAGGGAACTCCAGCCTTGTCCCCGTAGGCGAGGTAGAAGTTGCGGAGCACCCAGAACTCGCTGTGGTGGAGCATCAGCGTTCGGCGCGGTTCTCCTTCCACTGCAACCAGGGCACCGATCCCCTGCGCCGATCCGTCTGAGATGGGTTGGTTGATCATGCCGCTATCGCGTCCCATGACCCCGGCGCAGGTGTTCGCTCCGGCGGGCAGGTCCTTGGAGGCCTGACGGAACAAGGGCGCCCACTCCCTGATCTCGTCGTCGGCGGTTGGTCCGACGTCGCCCAACCTGTGCGTGAGTTGGACGCAACTCCGAGGACGGGAACTGGTGGTCGAGGTGTTCGGGTCGCTGGCCTCCGACACCTTGTCATCGTGGGTGAGAGCCCATATCGCCAAGGCCCCGAAGGCAACGGTCACAGCCGCAACCAGCGTCATGAGAACGATCGACCTTCGCCTGGCCTGGCGGGAGGGCGGAGACGGCTCGAGGCCGTCAGGTCCTCCACGATCCGTGTCGGCGCCTCTGTGTTCCGTGTCGGTGATGACGATCGGAACGATCGGGGGGGACGTCGACTCGCTGGTGGCGTTCGAGCCGGGGGCCAACGGGCCTGGACCCGGTTCGGTGGCGGTCTCCTCGGGAGCCAGCCTGGATCGGGAAACGGCGATCATGGCCGCAGCCAGGGAATCGAGGGTGTCGTCGAGCTGGGCCGTTCCAGATGCTCGCTTGCGGCGGTAGGCATCCCAGCCGCAGGCGAAAGCGCTGGCGGCTTCGGTGCCGCGCTGGGCGACGGTGCGCCATCGTCCGTCGCCGGACCCGAGTAGAGCCGCTGCGGCATGGCGGTGAGCGGCATCGTCGATGGTCGCCACCGCTTGGTCGATCAACGCCGTCATTGCGGCCAGGCGGGAGTCGGGGGAGGTCAGTTCCGCCTCGGACAGCAAGGCGGTCACGGCCGGGAACGACCCGTCGCGAATCGAGGACCGCGCCCTCAACCCCATGAGCCTTCGGAGTTCCTCGGTGAGCGCGGAGGTCGATGCGACCGTTGGATGTATGTCGTTATCCACCGGCCCTCCCCGTGCCTTTTCGCTGGTCAACGATGATACGAAACTGCTGTGACCACAGCTCTTCAGGCGGGTTGCGCGCGGTTCCGCCTAGTTGAGCGCGCGTTCAGGTTAGACCGTGAACGGTGACGTTCACCGTCTTGTAGCTACGGGTGAGGGGCCGAAGAGCGTCGTAGGCCCGTACGCCGAGCGCCTGCTCCAACGGGCGATCGACCGGCCCGGGTACCCCGACATCGAGATCGAGGTCGGGGAACTCGGTGCTGATGGTGCATTCGACATCGTCGGGGTTGTAGCCAGCCTCGTCCAACAGTGGGGTGACCTTGGCCAAGACCGCGGCGATGAGCGGTTGGGCTGCCAGCTCCACCGCCGTAGTACAGGCCGCGCTGACCGAAGACTCATCGGCGTGGAGAGCGACCCACTCGGCGAAGGGGTCGGGCCCCGTACCGCTGACCTCGACCACCGGTATCCCGGCCCGGATCGCACACCTGACCCCGTCCTCGAGCGGGGTGGGGTCGGCGTGTCCTCGCTGCGAACCAGTACCGCGGCGTCGATGTGGCGGTCGATGGGGCAATGTCGGTCGGGTCCCAAGCCGATGCAGGCGAAGCCGGTGTCTCCGGGTTCGTGGCAGCGGTGGACCTGATGGCCATCGTGCACCAAGCGATCCGCGGTGGTCGTGCCGGCCCCGGGGTGGCTCTCGAGCAGGAGGACTTTCAGCGGCTTGGTCATCCTTTGAGCATCGGCCTCAGATCCGGCCGACAGCAGGGGCGAAAGTCCCGAGCCGTTGGAGAGCATCGACACGCGCGGGCTAGGTGGTGAGGCTATGGAAGAGCCGACCATCTACCACCGTGATCACGACGCAGGTGACCGATCCGCGAGGGGCTCTAGTCCCGATGAGGTCGCGAGGACACCAACAAGACGAACACGTGACCGGTGGCGGGATCGGTGGCCACGCCGGTCATGGCACCTACGTCGCGGTATCGCACCGTTCGCCCCGGGTTGTCGTGCTCTCGAGCCCAGCTCAGGTGACCCGTCCGGGGATCGACAGCTCGGATGGTCCGATCCGACCAGCCCTGGAGGTAGACACGTTCCCCGGTCAGGAACAGGCCGCCAAACCACGGGAAACGTTCAGACCAGGCCCGCTCGCCGGTGTCGAGGCGGTAAGCCGTCACCGTGCCCTCTTCCGGCAACCCCTCCTCTCCCGACAAGAGCTGGCCGGTTCCGTTGGACTGGTCGTTCACGAGCACCATCGACGCCGTGGTGATCTGGGCGTAGCCGGGAACTCGCCGGGACCAGAGGGTCTCGCCGGTGGCCCGGTCGACGGCACGGAGATTGCGGGCGTGTTGAGACCAACCGGCCGATTCGCCGCTCACTGCGATAGGGCCGGCCTCCGCCTCCAACAACGAGGCCAGAACGTCGGGGGATACCTGGGTGGCGGTGCCGGAGACGGTGTCTAGTTCCACGGTGGATCCCCGGCCATCGATGGTGAACATCCGATCGTCGACGGCAGCCACCACCCCGCCCGACGCGCACCACCGGTGGGAGCCGTCGCTGGTTGACAGGCCCCAGATGGGGCCCTTCTCACCGTGAACGACGACAGTGCCCGCGGCCACTGCGACCCCGGTTGGTTGGTAGCGGTCGAGGTTGCCGACCAGGCGGGACCACAACAGGCGGCCGCTCTGTCCGTCGAGCGCCAACAGGGCGGCGGGCGGCTTGCCCAGTCCGCACTGCTGACCGACGATCGTCGGTGCTGGCCCCAGGCGCCGGCTGGGGTCGGTGGCTCGACGCCAAGTCAACGTCGCCGCCACGACCACGACCACGACCACAACGACGATCGCGGAGCCGACCCACAGTGGGCGCCTTCGGGTAGGGGCGTCATCCCCGCCTCCCGTTGGACCCCTCCGCCAACTCATCGGCTCAGTATGGCGCCGCCGCCCCCGTCATGGACTTCGCCGCTAACGGCTCGACCCCGGGAGAACCCATTGGCGGAGCGGGAGGGATTCGAACCCTCGGACCCTCTCAGGTCGCCGGTTTTCAAGACCGGTGCATTCGTCCGCTCTGCCACCGCTCCGCCCGTGATCCTAGGTCGCCTTGAACCCTCACTGGCTACTCTGCCGGTCGCCGGGCCCGATGGCGACCAGCTACAGGAAGGGTGACGGCCAACTCGTGGGACCGAGGTGGCGGTGGTGTGTACGATGCTGCCCGCAACACGGAGAGGTGCCGGAGTCAGGCCGATCGGGCCTCCCTGCTAAGGAGGTGACGGGGTA
The DNA here is from genome assembly GCA_016702505.1 of Microthrixaceae bacterium. NCBI lineage: Bacteria > Bacillati > Actinomycetota > Acidimicrobiia > Acidimicrobiales > Microthrixaceae > Microthrixaceae bacterium. The sequence continues at coordinate 135,247 of JADJDU010000004.1, read as the reverse complement.
ACTCGTCCGTGGGTTCAAATCCCACCCTCTCCGCCAAGCGAACGAGCCCCCGGTCACCATGCCGGGGGCTTGTTTCATTCCCCGGGTCGGTGGCGGGACCTCTGGGCAGCGATGCGCGAGCCACGTGGACTGGGTCCGTCGGACCCGTTACGTCAGGTTGCGATCCGCCTGTCATGTGTCACAGACAGCTTGCTGATGTTGCATTTCCATGACGAATGCGACAAACATGTCTCCCTGTTAGCCCCAGAGCGGGAGCCCGGCCCACCTCCGGTGAGTCCACCTCCCGCCCGCAGCACCCGGCATTTGCCGGACCTGACCCGCCTCCAGAGGTGGGTGGGACCACCGAAACAGGAGTTCCATCGAGTGACACGCCCCGCCCCCACCCCGGTCCACGGTTCCGTCGGAGACGGCAACCCCAAGCCGGAGGTGCGTCGGCGCCGCCCCTGGCACCTGGTCGTCGGCCTCTTGGCCGTTCTGACCGTGGCCGGGGCAACCACCGCGTGCTCACCCGAAGGCTTCGCCAGGATGGCGATCGCCGAGCACTGGGGCCTCAACGCGGCTTGTGCCGAGCGGATCGTCAACCGGGAGTCCCGCTTCCAAGCCGACGCCGTCAACCCGAGCAGCGGCACCACCGGCCTTTTCCAGATCCACCCCACCCACACCAAGTGGATCAAGAAGACCTTCGGCTACGACTTCGCCGAGATGAAGGACCCGTTCAAGAACGCCGAGGTGGCCAGCGCCCTGTCGGCTGAAGCCCACCGCATGTACAAGGACGGCTGGCAGCCGTGGCGTTCGGGCGGCAAGCGCATCCCAGGTGGTGGCTGCCCGGCCTGATCGGCCCTGCCGTAGGAACTGACATCGGAGCGCCGGGTTGACCCGGCGCTCCGATGTCGTTTTCGGGCCCCGTGCCAGCCCATCAACCACTCGACCTGATGTATCCGCTTGGCCCCCGAGCGCCCAGGGTCGGGAGAGCCCTAGCCTCGCCGGCCATGGCCTCACCCCTGCGTCATGCCGTCGACCTGTTGAGCTATGCCGCCACCCGTAGCGGCCACCAGTCACGTGATCGGGCCACGGTTGCTGACCTGGCGGTGGCCGATGGCGATCTGGGCCTACCCCCAGGCCTCGAGGTGCGATGGCTCGGGGTGGCCGGGTTCGTGCTCACCTACGAGGGCACGACGGTTCTCATCGATCCCTATGTGAGCCGAGCCCCATTCGCCGACATGCTCAGACGGCGGACAGTCCTTCCAGACAGGAACCTGGTGAACCGTTGGGTACCCAAAGCCGACGCCGTTCTCGTCGGTCACACCCACTTCGACCATGCCCTCGATGCCCCCGAGATCGCCCGTCGCGACGGTGCCACCGTCTACGGCAGCACTTCGGCCCGACATCTCATGGCCCTTCACGGGCTGGCCGATCGGTCGGTGGTGGTAGAGCCGCACCGGGTCTATGAGATCGGGCCGTTCGAGGTGACCTTCGTCCCCAGCGTCCATTCCAAGCTGGTGCTGGGCCTCAAGGTGAACCAAGGCGGGGAGCTCACCTGCGAACACTTGGGTGACCTGTGCCCACAGGCCTACCAGTGCGGCCAGGTGTGGGGCATCCACATCGCTGTCGCGGGGGTCACGCTCTACCACCAGGGATCGGCAGACCTGATCGACGACGAGGTCAGGCACCGTGACGTGGACGTGATGCTGTGCGGGATCGCGGGCCGACAGTTCACCCCGGGCTACCTGGAGAGGATCCTGCCCCGCCTTCAACCTCGGGTGATCGTGGCCACCCACCACGACGACTTCTTCGTCCCCCTCGGCGTCGAGCCAGGCTTTGCCCTGGGGGTGGATGTGGCCCGCTTCCCCGACGAGGTGGCGGCGGTGAGCCAGGACTTCCGGGTGGTCACACTGCCCGAACCCACGCCGCTGGGCTAGCGCTAAGCCGGATCCACCGAAAGGCACAGCCTTCCGGCGGAGTTCGGTCGCCGGTCTATCGGTGAGGACCAGCAAGGCCAGCGATCAGGCCCGGGTCCGACCGGGCCGCTCTGTGCGGAGCTCGGGGATGGCATCGTCTTCGGTGGTGGACACCCCGGGCCTGCCGTCGCGAAGGGCAGCTCGCCACACCTCGGGGTTGTGATCCGCCGGCGGCGTGGTGTTGATGAACGTGAGGATGAGGTCGATGAATCGTTGAGGATCAGAGTGGTGGGGGAAGTGACCCGCACCCGGGAAGTACTCGAGCAAGCTGCCGGGCATGGCCGCGTGGATGATCTGAGCGTGGCGGGACGGGATGATCCCGTCGTTGGTGCCCCACATGATCAGCGTCGGCATGTGGGCGGTCAGGTAGGCCCGATCCCGCATGGTGACGACCTGGCCCCGCCAGTCCACCGCCGAACGCAGGGTGCGGGTGAAGGCCACCCGCGCCTCGGTGTCGGGTAGTCGGCTGAAGACCTCGGTCAGCTCGTCCTTGTCTCGACCCATGTCGTGGCCGACCTGGCGAAGGAACTCCAACCCGAGACGCCCGAATGGGCGCATCGGAGGCAGGTTCATCGTGACCAGAAGCACTTCGGCCAGGGGCGCCGATGCCACCCGTAGAAACGGGTTCACCGCCCGAGCGACGCCGCCGGTGGCCACCAGGATGAGGCGTTCGCACCGTTCGGGGTATTGATATGTGAACTGGGCGGCAACTCCTCCACCCAGAGAGTGCCCGACCACGGTGGCCCGTTCCACACCCAGCACCTCCAGCAGGTCACGCATGCCGTTGGCGTAGGCCGCCACCGAGTAGTCGGCCCGGGGTTTGGCCGAGTTGCCGTGGCCCAACAGGTCGGGAGCGATGACGGTGTGGTGCTGGGCCAGTTCGGCCATGACCGGCAGCCAGCTCGCCGAACTGTCTCCGATTCCGTGGAGCAACAGCAGGGGCGGCCCCTCGCCGAGCAGGCGATAAGCACGCCGATGGCCGTGGATGGTTCGGTAGCGGACTGGCGGTTCCTGGTTCACCACTTCCCAGGCTACGGCCGACCCGTCCTCGGCCAGGTATCGGAGGTTCTTGTGTCGGCCCGCCCGGGCTCGCCCGCGGTGGGACCTGGCCACGGGGGTCTGGCCACGGGGATCTGGCCAAAGGGATCTGCCACACGTGGACCACCCGATGCATGGTCCATGTGTGGCAGGTTCTGCTGGTGGACGTCAGCGGTGCGGTGTCAGAGATCAAGTCCGAGCTCGAGGCTCACGCCGACCAGGAGCGGGCCGGTCAGCAGCGGACATACCTCAAGAGCGAGATAGGTCACCTGGGTGCATCGGTTCCGGAGGTGAGAGGTGTGGTTCGCCGGTTCCATCGTGACCACCCGAGCCTCGACCGTGACCAGTTGGTGGAGTTGGCCGGGGAACTGTGGTCATACCCCATCCACGAGCACCGCTTGGCCGCCGTCGAGCTGCTGGCCGCTCGGACCAAGGTCTTGAACGCCGCCGACTTGCCCATGATGGAGTCGATGTTGCGCCAGGCCTCAACCTGGGCTCTGGTGGATCCGATAGCGATCTGGCTGGTTGGCCCCATCGTGGCCGCTGATCAGTCGTCGGCCACATGGCTGGATCGTTGGGTCGTGAACGACGACTTCTGGCTGCGCCGAGCTGCGCTTCTGGCACTCCTGGTGCCCTTGCGCGGGGGTCGAGGAGACTTCGTACGCTTCGGTCGCTATGCAGATGACCTGTTGGATGAACGTGAGTTCTTCATTGCCAAGGCCATCGGCTGGGTGTTGAGAGACACGTCCAAGCGCCGCCCAGACCTGGTGTTCGAGTGGCTTGCGCCTCGTGTCGGACGTGCCAGTGGCGTGACGTTGCGTGAGGCGGTCAAGTACCTGACCGGCCCGCAGCGGGCCGCGATCGAAGCGGCTCGGTCCGGTGGGTGACGTGTCGGCACTGCGCTGAGCTTCACCCATTCGAGTCGCGTTGGCTCGTCGATCCGGTGGGGGACTACAGTGCTCCAGCCAACCCAGCGCTCGTAGCTCAATTGGATAGAGCATCTGACTACGGATCAGAAGGTTAGGGGTTCGAGTCCCTTCGAGCGCGCTGCGCACATGCGCTGGTCAGAGGCGGTCCCCGGTTCCGGAGGCCGCCTCTTGCGCGTCCTGGGAGGGGCCAAGTTCTAGCGGGTCCTCTAACGGACCAGTTGGGACTGGGGTGGAACGCGGCACGAGGTGGAGGTTCGTCAGCATGGCGGGGCTTGTAGCTCTTCGATGTACACGATCCATGCCACCAAGAACGGGCGAAGTGACGACCTGGTGCCCATGGCCGTTCGCCTCGCGGGAACCCCGTGCATTCCGCTCTACAAGCGACACTCGTTCCCAGATCGCGAGCTGGCAGCGCTGGTTGCCAATCACGTTCCTGACTGACCGCCCTACTGGATGTGCTCGGCGCAGAGGCCAACCCGACGGCCACCGGCGTCGAGCGTGGCCTCGCATCGCACGCATATCGCGCCTCGGAAGAGCACGCTGGGCTGATCCTCGTCTGCGACGACCGGGGTGAGGTCGTAGATGTCGGCGAAGCGTGCTGTCACGCGGGGATGTCGCCGGCCGAGCATCCGGTGCACCTCCGCTTCGGTTCGAGGCGGGTTCTTCGCCACCTCGGCGAGCGTGCGGACGCCCTCCCGGTAGGCGTGCTGGGTGAACCGCAGTGCCATGAAGTAGTCGGGGTTCACGGCGCTCATGTCGTGTGCCTGGAGGTCGTCGAGGGCGAAGTCATCGACGTCGGTCGTCACGAGGAAACGCGCTCGGGTTTGGATGGCATCTGCGATCACCTGCCGATCCTCGTCCGAGGCGGTCAGCAACCCGTCCGTCGTTCGGGCTGACTTCGACAGCTCCATGCCCAGGATGTCCCGACGGACCACCGAGGTGCGTGAAGACGCACCGCGGGCGTGGCGGTCGGCTTCGACCTCGACGTGGGCCGACCAGGTCAACAGGAGGCCATCGGCGCGACCTCCGGCGAGGAGGAGCGTACGGGTGACGGGCGAGGCCAGCGTGTTGGCGTCGATGAAGACGACCGGGTCACTCACCGAAGAGCTCGGCCTCGATGTCTGTCGCGCTCGCTTCGGCCATTCGGCGCATGAGCTCGTGGCTGTACCGCTCGAACTCGGCGAGCGGAATCCGGTGGTGGGTGCCGACCTTCGTGGCCTTCAGGTCACCATCGGCGATGCGGCGCAGGACCGTCGACCGGGACATGCCAAGCCGCCTGGCCGCGTCGGCCGGGGTCAGCAGCGCCACGTGGGAGGAGAACTCGACAACCTCGCCCCGGTCCTTCGCAGCGTTCAGGAACGTTCGGATGGAAGCCCAGTCGTCATCGGACAGGTGCGCCGGATTGATCGTGAGTGAATCACTCATGGTTTGCTCCTATGTCAAGCGGCGGCCGCGAGCAAGTCGGCGGGTGCCGTTTGGGCGGGTTGGGCGTCGGCGAGCAAGGCTCGGTAGACGACGTCGGAGAGACGTCGTTTGAGGGCTCGGAGCGCTTCGGTCTTGGTGTTGTGGGTGATCGGTCAGGCGCCGGTCGATGTAGGCAATGGCGTCGTCGTGACAGCGGGCCTGAGTGATCGCGATGCGGTGGATGGCCGCGTTGAGTTGGCGGTTCCCGGTGCGAGACAGGCGGTGGCGTTCGCGGTTGCCGGACCAGACGGGCAGGGGTGCGGTGCCGTTGTGGCGGGCGTACGCGTCCTTGTGCTTGAACCGGCGAACGTCTGCGGTCTCCGCGACGATCTTGGCGGCGGTGAGCGCCGACCCCGGCGAGGGCGAGCAGGGTCGGGGCGAGCTTGTTGACGATGCCGGTGATCCGCGTTCGAGGGCGTTCGCGCACGGTCAGGTGCCGGGCGTGCTCGACGATCTCGGCTGCGATGCGAGCAACCGGACCATCGAAACTCGTCAGCCGGGCAGCGATCGCGTCGAGGTTCTTGTAGGACGTGAGCGATCGAGCGGGCGGATCCCAGGACGCGTCGAGCTCGTGGAGATGCCAGCGAAGCCTGTTGAGGCAACGGGTCCGCTCCGCCACCAGGTCCCGCGGTGGTCGACCAGCAGTCGCAGTTCCCGGGCAGGACCATCGAGCTGCGCAACGGGAAGATCCGGGTTGCGCAACGCGGCGTGAGCGACGGCGAGCGCGTCGATCGGGTCAGACTTGCCGTAGGTGCGGGCTGCGTCGCGAGCGTGGGCCATCAACTTGGGTGGCACCCGAACGATCCGCTCGCCGCGGCGAGCATGTCCGACTCGAGACGGCGCAGAGGTGCCGGCAGTCTTCGACCGCCCACTGCCGTTCGGGGCCGAACCGGTCAGCCCACCGGATGATCTCAGGTGGTCGTCGCTGGTCGTTGCGGTCGTGGTCTTGGTGCCGAGCTGGCATCCGACGTCGTCGACCGCGACGACGGTATGGGTGCGCTTGTGCGCATCGATTCCGAGGGTGATCATGGGGCTCTGGTCGCCTTTCACGTTGGTGATCCGGACCAGAACCGGTCGGTGGGCACACCTCAGTGGGGGCGATGCCACGCTCCTATCAAGCCACGCCGGCCGGTTCTGCGCGCCCGGGAGCCGGCACAAAGCATGCTGCCCACGAAGGACACCGAGCGTAGGAGCCAAGCTCCCGGGCAGAGACCAGAGTGACACTGACGCCGAGCGTACCACCCGTTTGGTCACTTGTGTCTCTATAACTGACCACGGGATTGGTCGGCTCGCTGAGGCCCGGCGCGCTCCTCACCCGAGCGCTTGACCTCGGGAAGGACCGGGCTGCCGTCGACCCCGAGATGAGGCTAGGGCAGGTCACGGGAATCTCGTACTGTCATTCGTTGGAGTTCGCGCATGGAGGAGAGCCGCGTTGAGGAGCGAGGACCTGGCCGAGGTTCGACGGACGTTGTGGAAGGCGGCCGACGAGCTGCGGGCCAACTCGACGCTCACGCCGGCCGACTACCGCGGACCGGTGCTCGGGTTGATCTTCCTCGCCTACGCCGAGCATCGCTTCGAGGCCATCCGCCCCGAGCTCGAGGCCGAGGCCACGGCCCGTAACCCCGTCACCCCCGACGACTACCGGGCCCGTTCGGTGCTCTTCGTTCCCGACGAAGCACGTCTGTCGGGCCTGGTCGACCTTCCCGAGGGTGACGATCTGGGCAAGGCGGTCGACGGCGCCATGAAGGCCGTCGAGGCCGCCAACCCCGAGCTGCGCGACGTGTTGCCACGGGGCTACCAGCGCCTCGAGCGATCGACCCTCACCGAACTGCTCCGGCTGTTCTCCCCGTTGCCTCGCAAGCTGTCGGGCGACGCGTTCGGGTTGATCTACGAGGACTTCCTCTCCAACTTCGCCATGGCCGAAGGCCGACTTGGCGGCGAGTTCTTCACGCCGTACTCGATCGTCCGGCTGATCGTGGAGGTCATCGAGCCGTTCCACGGCAAGGTCTTCGACCCCGCGTGCGGGTCGGGCGGCATGTTCGTGCAGTGCGCCAAGTTCGTGGAGCGCCATGCCGGCTCGGCCACCCGGGAGCTGTCGGTCTACGGCCAGGAGCAGAAGGAGGTCACCGTCCCGCTGGCCAAGATGAACCTGGCTCTCCACGGCCTCTCGGGCGACATCCGCCTCGGCAACAGCTACTACGACGACCTCCACGACGCCGTCGAGAAGTTCGACTTCGTGATGGCCAACCCGCCGTTCAACGTCAACGGCGTGGACAAGGACAAGCGAGCGCGCTGCGCACATGCGCTGGTCAGAGGCGGTCCCCGGTTCCGGAGGCCGCCTCTTGCGCGTCCTGGGAGGGACCGAGTTCTAGCGGGTCTCCTAACGGACCGGTTGGGACGCCGTGCTACACGGTAGTCGGGACTGGTCGGAACGGCACCGGGCCGAGGGAAAGCCCGCTTGTGTTCCATCCCACCTAACTAGAGTAGATCGGCTGTCGCTTTCGTTATGATCGATGGTGGGGAAGCCGCCTTCAGCAAGGAGCACAGGTGCGACCGGACGCGTTCACCTCAACCGAGCGGGGTCGGGTCCGCAAGACGACGGAGGGCTATCGAGCCTTCTTCCCCGCCGAGACCCCACGCCGGATCTCGCTGTCCGACGAGGCTGTGAAGCTTCTCGACGAGGCGACTGGAGCGGCACATCGGCTGGGCGGGGTAGGCCGCCTCATCCCGAACCCGCACCTCCTGATCGGTCCGCACCTCCGTCTCGAGGCGGTGCTCAGCTCCCGTATCGAAGGCACGAAGACCGACGTCGGCCAGCTCCTGTTGTTCGAGGCCGGCCAGGTGTCGTCAACCGAAGCCGCCGCCGACGCGACCGAGGTCGCCAACTACGTCGTTGCCATGGAGTACGGACTCGCGCGCGTTCGCGACGGGTTCCCCATCTCGATCCGACTGTTCCGGGAGATGCACGAGCGCCTACTCCAGGGAGCCCGCGGCCAGCAGCGTCGTCCCGGTGAGCTGCGAACGAGCCCCGTGTGGATCGGTGGTGCCACGCTCGACGATGCCGTCTTCGTGCCGCCGCCGCCCGACGATGCAGCGAGCACTCGGCGACCTGGAGAAGTTCCTCCACGAGACCGACCTTCCGCTGCTCGTCCAGCTCGCCGTCGCCCACTACCAGTTCGAGGTGATCCACCCATTCCTGGACGGCAACGGTCGGATCGGTCGACTGATGATCCCGCTCATGCTCGTGCTGCGAGACGCACTGCCCCAACCCCTGCTCTACCTGTCGGCGTACTTCGAGCAGCACCGCAGCGAGTACTACGACCACCTCCTCATCACGAGCCAGAAGGGTGACCTGATGCCCTGGATCGCGTTCTTCCTCAGGGGCGTTCGACGCCAGGCCCGGGACTCCGAAGAGCGCACGGTCCGACTCGTCGAGCTGCAGCATCAACTTCGCAACCAGCTCCTCGACGAAGGCCGCCCCAACTCGGTGATCCGCCTCGCGGAGCAGCTCTTCGTCATCCCAATGATCACCGCCGCCCGGGTCGAGTCGATGATCGGCGTCACCCGACCGACAGCCCAAGCGGCCATCGACGCGCTGGTCGAGCGTGGCGACCTACGAGAGACGACGGGCCGCGCCCGCAGGCGCGCCTACGAAGCCCCGGCAATCTTCGATGCCGTCTACGGATCGGTCGACGTCGAGGACTCCACCATCAACGCGCGTCACGAACACGCCCGACGACCCTGAGCGGATGGAGCGGCGCATGGCGGAGTTCCTGGTGCATGGCCAGGTGCCCCTGGATCTGCTCACCGTGCAGCAGCTCAAGGACCTGTCGATCAAGAGCGTCGCGGTGCCGCCACTGGGGTGCGGCCATGGCGGGCTTCGCTGGGAGGACGTGCGCCCGGTCATCGAGAGGGCCTTTGAGCAGGTTCCCGACGTGCAGGTTCTCCTCTACCCGCCGGAGGGCGCACCGGCAGCCGTCGACCAGCCCGTCCGGACCGACACGCCGAAGATGACTCCCGGCCGGGCGGCCCTCATCGGCATAATGCAGCGGTACTTGCCCTTCGCCGTGGAGATCACCGCAGTCGACATCCAAAAGGTCATGTACTTCATGCAGGAGTCGGGCGAGCCGCTCCGTCTCAACTACGCCAAGGGCCGGTACGGGCCGTACGCGGACAACCTCCGGCACGTGCTCTCCTCGATGGAGGGGCACTACATCCGTGGTACCGGCGACGGTTCCGCGAAGGCGCTGGACTCGCTCCAGTTCGAGGTCCTCGACGCGGCCAAGCCTGCGTCCGCAAACCTTCTGGCTGAACAGCCGGAGACGTCGGCTCGGATGGATCGGGTCACTCGCCTGATCGAGGGCTACGAGTCCACCTACGGGCTCGAGCTCCTCGCCACCGTGCACTGGGCATCCCAGCGTGATGACGACGAGAACCGCCGGACCGAGCCGTTGACGCTCGATCAGGCCGAGGGGGTTGTTGGCTCGTGGAACCGACGCAAGGAGCGCCTGTTCACGCCGCAGCACATCGCCAAGGCGTACGAGCGACTCCAGCAGCAGGGCTGGCTCGATCCGATCGAGCCTGCTGGGCTCTTCGCTAAGGCCTGATAGCGGCGCCGCGGATCGTCATTATCCACGCCACGAGGAAGTTCGAGAACCCGACTCTGGCGATATCGCTCGATTCGTAACCGTTCTTCTTGGTCGGAGCCGCTGGTCAGATCAATGCGGGGACATCTTCCCGTAGGGTGCGGGAATGACGGGATTCGTGAGTCGTCGAACGCTCCTTGCGGGCGCAGCGGCGACGGCGGCGTCGGTGGCGGTCGGGGGTTGCAGCCGTGAACGGGAGACCACCGGGTCCACCCGATCGCCGGGATCGAGCTCGGAGACAACGACCGAATCCACCAGCCCGACCCCGACATCTGGGCCCATTGCCGACGGGAGGGACGCCGGGTATGTGCCACCCGCCGGAACCGATGGGGACTGGCAGACCGTGGCGGCTTCGTCGGTCGGTTGGACCGACGAAGGCTTGGAGGCGGTCGCCCGACTAGCGGAGGAAACCAACAGCCGCGCCCTGACCATCACCGTCGGTGGACGACTCTTGCTGGAGCGCTACTTCGCCGGATGGACCGAGGCCACCTCTGGAGACCTGGCGTCGGTGCAAAAGAGTGTGATCTCGACCCTGGTGGGAATGTCGGTCGAACGCGGCGAGCTGAACCTTGACGGGGCCGTGTCCGACATCTTGCCCGCGGGTTGGAGCAAGGCCGGGTCGGTCGAAGCCGACATCACAATCGAGCACCTGCTCACCATGACCAGCGGTCTGCACCCTCGACGGCTGACCCGGGAGGCCGAGCCCGGCACCACCTTCGACTACAACACCGCCGCGTACCAAAAGCTCCGGCCCGTGCTCGAAACGGTCACCGGTCACGACATCGACACCCTCAGCCGCCAACGCATGTTCGACCCGCTGGGCATGAGCGGCGGAGCGATGTGGGAGCCGCGTCCAGACCGGCCGACGAACCGGGATGCCACCGGGGCGCTCCACTGGGGACTCAGCCTCCCGGCCCGGGACCTGGCCCGCTTCGGGCTGTTGGCCTTGCGCAAGGGCACATGGGGTGATGCAGAGCTCACCACCACCTCCTGGTTCGACCGGGCGTGGACGCCGTCAGCGGCCGAACCCTCCTACGGCTATCTGTGGTGGCTGGTGGGGCGGACGGTCGGCGGGGGTGTTCCTGGTGACTGGGTTGCTGCTCTGGGACGGAACGATCAGAAGGTCTATGTCGTCCCCAGTCTGGACCTGGTGGTGACCCGGCAGGGGTTAGCTGCAAACGAGGGTGGCGAGGCCCGAACCGCCTATGACGAACAGCTCATGAGGGCAGTACTGGATGCCCGTGACTGACGATCTGCGGTCGCCAGTCTCGAGGCCCTGAACCCGCTTTGAGCAGACGGGTCCCGGAGGCTGGAATCCAGAGATGGGAGACACCTACACCCACGGCCACCACCCTTCGGTCCTACGGAGCCACACCTGGCGGACGGCGGAGAACTCAGCGGCCTACCTCCTGGCGGAACTGAGGTCGGGGCAACGGCTGCTCGACCTGGGTTGTGGACCGGGGACCATCACCGTGGACCTTGCGCAAAGGGTCTCGCCCGGCACCGTGACCGGAATCGACGCGTCGAAAGAGGTGATCGACACCGCTCGGGCCACGGCAGCCCACAAGGACGTCTCCAACGTCAGTTTCGAAGTGGGGGACCTGTACTCGCTGGATGCCCCGGATTCGACCTTCGACGTGGTACACGCCCACCAGGTGCTCCAACACCTGACCGACCCGGTAGCGGCCCTGGTCGAAGCGCGGCGAGTGCTCAAACCTGGCGGGGTGTTGGCCGTACGAGACAGTGACTACACCGCCAAGGTGTGGGCACCCCGTGATCGGATGCTGGACCGCTGGTTGGAGCTCTACCACCAGGTGACCACTCACAACGGCGCCGAGGCCGATGCCGGACGGTTCCTACTGAGTTGGGCGCGCCAGGCCGGCTTCACCGACGCGGTCATGACCTCCTCCACCTGGACCTACGCCGATGCAGAGACCAGACAGTGGTGGGGTGAGCTTTGGGCCGAACGAGTGGTGGCCTCGGCCTTTGCCGAGCAGGCGATCTCCTACGGCTACAGCACCGCCGACGAACTGTCCGAGATCGCCGGCGCGTGGCGACGGTGGAAGGTGGCGCCCGACGCAACGTTCATCGTCGTCCACGGTGAGGTCATCGCCCACCGTTGAGCGTGACGACGAACGTGCGCGAACCTGGGTCGGTGGGTGACCAACCTGTTGTACCGGTCTGGGCCAGTCGTACCGAATCGGGTTGGCGCCTCGAGATAAGAGTCGTGCCCGGGTCGTCGCGCACAGAGTGTGCTGGTCCGGTGGGATCGCAGCTAAAGGTCAAGGTGGCGGCTCCGCCCAACGACGGCAAGGCCAACGCCGAGCTACTGCGTTTCGTGGGTGCATCGTTTCGGGTCCGGGACCGGAGCCTGCGGATCCGCCGTGGACTTCACGGCCGGTCCAAGGTCATAGAGGTGACCACCACCGGCGACCTTCCGACGGCTTGGACCACGCCTCGCTGATCGTGGTCAGCCCGCCTCGCCAGGGGTGGTGCCCCACAACGGCATGGTGCCGGTTACCGGGTCGTATTGCTTGAGCCACTGGGGTAGGTAGATCGGGTCGGTGAAGTCATTGGGGTGATGGCCGGGCAGCGACGACAGCACCAGCGTGGGGACCAGTACGAAGGCCATGGACACCGACAGCCGGATCAGGCGGAACCACGTGAGCGGGTAGCGCAGTCGATTCTCGCTCCAGAGCTGCACCAGTGCTCCGAGGAACGTGAAGGTGGCGATGGTGGTGAAACCCACCAGGGCAGCCAGGGCATAGCGGAGCCTGGAGCCGTCGGTGGCCTCGAACACGTCATAGGTGTTCGCCTTGTGTTCGATCTCCTCGGCCAGGTGCCAGCAGAACAAGGTGGCGGCCACCGGCTCGGACCGGTCCATCAGCTCGCCGAGGTGGGCTTCGGTCCACCGGGCCACGCCGTAGGAGATCGTTTCACCGGCCGCGGCGTAGGCGACGCGGAAGCGGGGGCTGCGCCGCCAAACCCACCGATCGTTGATGGCCATCAGGCGTTGCACGTGGCGCACCGCGGGATAGTGGGCCACCACGATGTCGTTGAACTTCTTGTGCTGGGTGTGGTGTCCGGTCTCTTGGCGTATGTAGGACTCCGAGCGGGCTCGCAGCTCAGGATCGATGCGGTCGAAGGTCGAGCGCATGGCCCGGATGAACAGCGGTTCCGCATAGGGCATGCCCAGCGAGATGGCGTTGGCTGCCGCCGCGAACTCCGGTAGGTGCGGCGCCCACATGGGGTGCATGTCGTCGGGGTATGTGAAGGTCACCCGACGCGTCGGCAGCACTGCCTCGGCCGACAACTCCTCGATGGGCGAAGCGCTCACCGTCTCTCTGTCGGCCGTCACCGTCAGCCCCTGAACCCTTCACGGTCAGAGATCTGTTCCACCCACCGTTGGCTGGCCTTGATTCGAGACGTTCGCCCGGGTGACCTGGTCAACCTCGCCGCGACAACGCCCGGACCTATCCGCTCTTAGAGGTGGTGGCTGAAGAAGAACTCGAACATCAACTTGGTGGCATCGATGTCCATGGTGGTGGAACCGAACACCGCCTCCATGCCCGCCACCGGCCGACCGGGCCAGGTGTGGCCACCGCCGACAATGTGGAAGAACTCGGTGTCGGCCTGGCAGCCCGTCCAACTGGTGCGGACCACCTGGGCGCTGACCTCCGTGACCTCGGGCTTGGGGTCACAGCCGTTGTGAGCAGCCCAGTTGGCCATGGCCCGCTCTGCTCCCGGGTGCTCGGTTACCCCGGCGGGGATGTTCCCCTTCCAAAGGTGTCGGTCAGCGATCTCGCGGGCGTCACCTCGGGAGTCCTGGTAGGAGACGAACGGGTCCTTGTCGCCGTGGAACGCCATCACTGGCACCGGTCGTCCGTCGCATTCGGTCGGCCATTCAGGACCGGCCAGCGGGGCCACCGCTGTGATCCGATCACCGAGTTGACAGCCCAACAACGCGGCCATCTGCGCGCCGTTGGCCATACCGGTGGCGTACACCCGGCTCGGATCAACACAGAGCTCGGACTCCAACAGGTCGAGCAGGTCATCGAAGAACACGATGTCGTGACCCGGCGGGTCGATCCTCACCGCCATCCACCATGGGATTGTTCCGTCGACCAGGCTAGAGGGTGACACGGTGATGAAGTCGTAGTCGGCAGCCATGTCGATGGCGCCGACCAGGGGCGGGATGACCCGATAGTCGATGACGTCGGGGTGGAGGGTGAACACCACCGGCAACGCGGTCTTACCGTCATAGGTGTCGGGGACGATGACCTGGAAATGGCGCTCGGTTCCGGCCGAAGTCATGGTTCGATCTGTGGTTCCGGGAGCTGCCGGGGAACGAGAAGTGCACCCGGCTGAGGCGGTGGCCACCGTTGCGGTGGCGGGCCTGGTGTCGTCGTCCGTGGCCGAGCCCCCTTCGTCGCTGTCCCTGGCGCTGTCGGCTGTGTTGTCTGCGGGTGTGGTTGCGGCGGATTGGCCACTGTCGCCGTCGCCGGAGCTGCACCCGATCGCCACCGGCGACCTAACTCCGCCGGAAGGCTCCGCCTTTCGGCGGATCCAGGCTAAGGCAGAGCGCTCCGGCGGAGTTCCAGGTTGAGTCGCAGGACCGGGCACAAGACCGTGGAGCGGGAACGGGAGGACCACCAGCCAAGACCGGCACCCGGGAGAACTAGTAGGCCGAATGGCCCAGTTGCTGCAGCGTGTCATGTGGCACACTGGTCGCAGATCAATCGACGGGATGGCCGTGCCGATACTGAGGCTGGCTCTCAGAGGGGGATGAACGTGCGCAAACTCACTGGCTTGGCTCTGGCTGCACTCATAGCGGCCGTCGTGGTGGCGTGCGGGCCCACCTGGAGCGGGGGTTCGAGTCTCACCCCCACGATCCGGGGGCCTTTGGTCACCCTCAACTGGACCGCTGCCACCCCCGGCGACGGCAAGACCGTCACCGACTACCGGATCCACGTCGACGGTGTCGAGGTGGCCACCATCGCCGCTCCGGCCACGACCTGTGTGCTCACCGGGCTGGCGCCGTCCACCACCCATGTCGTCAAGGTCACCGCCTATGACAACGAGGGCTACTGGAGCGGCTCGTGGGAGGACGAGTACGAGGAGATGGGCCGAGTCCAGGCCTCGGTGGTGACCACCGCCGCCATGTCTCGCAGCGGCGCCACCCGGACCTGCGTTGCTTCCACCGACAGCGACTCCGACGGACTGCCCAACGCTGTCGAGAACGGCGGAGGCACCTATGTGTCGGCGGCGGTGACCGGAACCAACTCCAATGACGCCGACTCCGACGACGACGGAATCAAGGACGGTGACGAGGTCCTGGGCAGCGCGGCTGGCCTCGACCTGTTCGGGATGGGAACCCGACCCGGCAAGCGCGACATCTTGTTGGAGTTCGACTGGTTCGACGACAACCTCGACTCTGGCACGTGCGGCCCGCACTCGCACCGTCCCTCGGCTGCAGCCATCACGACCCTGACCAACTCGTTCGCGGCAGCCTCGGGCACCAACCCCGATGGCTCCACCGGGATCAACCTGATCGCTGACCGCGGCCAGGGCGGTCTCTTCACGGGTGGCACGGTCGTCGCCGACGCTGACGGCGTTATCGCCGGAGGGGTGGACGGTGCCGACTACCTGGGCTACAAGGCCGCCAACTTCTCGCCGCTGCGCGAGGGCTACTTCCACTACGTGCTCAACCCGCATCGCTACAACACCACTTCTGGGAGCTCGGGTCAGGCCGAGATCCAAGGCGACGACCTGATCGTCTCGCTCCAGTGCTATCTGAGCGACTCCAACGTTTCCAACACGATCATGCACGAGCTCGGACACAACCTGAACTTGCGCCACGGCGGCTTCGAGAACACCAACTACAAGCCCAACTACAACTCGATCATGAACTACCGGTTCCAGTTCCCGGGGGTGGACACCAACTGTGATGGCACCGGCAACGGAGTCCTCGACTATTCACGAGGTACCAACGCCTCGTTGAACGAGAACGCCCTCATCGAGACCAACGGCATCTGCAACGGAGTCGACAAGGACTGGAACGCCAACGCCATCATCGACGCCGCCGCGGTCGCGGCACACATCAACATCGACTACGACTCGGTGCTCACGGTCCTGAATGACTGGAACGACTGGGCCAACCTGAACCTGGCCGCAGTCAACGACGGTGACGGCGCTCCGCTCGAGCCGACCGAGATCGTCACCGAGGCCTCGGTCGAGGAGCTCTTGGGCGAGGGCTAACGCTGGATCCGATCGGGATCAGCTCAGACCTCGAGGATCTCTGCCCGCAGGATCTGCCCGGCGCCGACCTCGATCACACCGAAGGTGTGGGAGGGTGCCCGTCGCTTCCAAGTGGACGATCCGGGGTTGAACAGTACCTGATCGGCATCGCCCGCCTCGTTGCAGGGTTCGTGGCTGTGTCCGAACACGACCACATCCGCATCGGGGAACCAACGCCGCATCCTGGCGGCCCGGCCCTGGCGGTCGCCGCTGTCGTGCACCAGGCCGAAGCGAATCCCCTCCACCTCCACCTCGAACCTCTCGGGCAACAACCCCAGCAACTCGTGGTCGTTGTTGCCGAGCACGGCATGGACAGGAGCGAACCCCTCCAACTCGCGCAACATATCGAGGCTCACCAGGTCACCGGCGTGGAGGATGAGGTCGGTAGCGGCCAGGTTCCGGTACACCTCGTCAGGTAGTTGTCGGGTCGACCGCGGGCTCACGTGGGTGTCAGACAGGACCACGATGCGCGTCACGTCGTCATACTGCCTGGTCCGTACACTTCGAATCCATGGGCATCGGCGACCGGTTCCATCATCACCGTGGTCACCTCACGGTCACGGTGCTGGGTTCGGCAGCCAGCTTCGGGCACCCCGGCAACGCCTGTAGCGGGTATCTGATCCAGACGCCGTCGACGTCGGTGTGGTTGGACTGTGGGCCCGGCTCGATGGCCGTTCTCCAAGAACACCTCCGGTTGACTGAGATCGATGCGGTGGTGGTCACCCACGAACACCACGACCATTGGTTGGAGCTTCCCCTGCTTCGGACCGCGGCTCGCTACGGGTTCGACATCGCCCACATCCCCGTCTTCGGCACCGCCGGTACCCGCGGCCTGTTGGAGGGCTTGGTTGGCCGAGAGTTGGCGCCGCTGGAGTGGACCGACATCACCGATGGGTCGTCGGTCATGGTCGGTGACCTCGGCTTCCGCTTTTCGGCCACCGACCACCCGGTGGAGACCCTGGCCGTTGGGGTTGCCTCCGGTGGGCGAAGGTTCGCCTACAGCGCCGACACCGGCCCAGGGTGGTCGCTGGCCTCGCTAGACCCAGAGGGCGAGGGCTTCGATCTGGCCCTGTGCGAGGCGACGCTCGCCGAGGTCGACGCCGGGCTGGTACAGCACCTGACCGCACGCCAGGCCGGGGTCATGGCCCGATCCGCCGGTGCCAGACGGCTCGCCGTAACCCACATCTATGAGGGAACCGGACCAGAGCGAGTGGCGGCCGCCGCCGCCGACGATGCCTTCGCCGGTCCGGTCGAACTGGCCCTACCCGGACATCACTTCACCGTTTGAACAGCCCGGTACCACGCCCGGGAAGGCGGCGACGGCGGACCGCTCCCCAAAGGGCCACGTGAACAGGTCACCAGGACCATTGGGTCGGGCTGCGCCCGCAATGTCGCTCTGCCTAACCTCATCGTGTCCGTCGGCCCGAGCCGTGGTGCCGTGCGGACCGAAAGGGGACCCGATGGATAGGCGAGCATTCTTGGCGCGAGCGGTGGCGGCCGGTGCGGGTGGGGCGGTCCTGCCCCACCTCGCCATGGCCTCAGCCGGTGCCGAGCCGGCCGTTCCGGGCGAAGGTCCGTATGGTCCGCTGGCCACCGAACCAGACGAGAACGGACTGTTGCTACCGGAGGGTTTCACGTCACGCATCGTGGGAGTGGCTGGGGAACCGGTAGGTGACACCGACCAGCGGTGGCACCTGTTCCCCGACGGCGCGGCCACCTTCGCCACCGACGACGGAGGCTGGATCCACACCTGCAACAGCGAGGTGTTCTCCTTCATGCTGGCCGACGCCGGTGGTGTCACTGCTGTCCGCTACGACCGCGACGGGAAGATCACCGACGCCTACCCGATCCTGGAGGGCAGCAACTCCAACTGTGCCGGCGGACCCACCCCGTGGGGCACGTGGCTGTCATGTGAGGAGAACTTCGAAGAGAAGGGTCGGGTGTGGGAGTGCGACCCAACCGGTAAGAAGGAGGCGGTGGCCCACCCGGCCATGGGCTTGTTCTCACACGAGGCGGTGGCGGTGGATGAGGCCACCGAAACCCTGTACCTCACCCAGGACCACCCGCTCGGGCTGTTCTACCGCTTCACACCTTCGAAGTACCCCGACCTCTCCGAAGGCAAATTGGAGGCCGCGGTTGTAGACGCCGATGGTGCGGTCACCTGGGCCGAGATCGCCGACCCGTCGGCGACCACCGCTGCCACCAGAGATCAGGCACCCACCGCAACCCGGTTCAGCGGTGGAGAGGGTTGCTGGGCCCACGACGGGATCGTCTACTTCACCACCAAGGGAGACCACTCCGTTCACGCCATCGACATCGCCGCTCAGCACCACGAGGTGATCTGGAAGGGGGAACCCGACCGCCTGGGTGTGGAGGGTGCGGTGTTGTCTGGGGTGGACAACCTCACCGTCGATGCTGGTACCGGTGACCTCTATGTGGCCGAGGACGGGGCCAACATGGAAGTGGTGATGATCACCGCCCAAGGTGTTGTGGCGCCGTTCGTGCGGGTGGCCGAGCCAGGCCATGAAGGTTCCGAGGTTACCGGACCTTGCTTCAACCCGAGCCGTGACCGGTTGTACTTCTCCAGCCAACGGGGACCCACCCCCAAGAAGGTGGCCGAGATCCTGCCTGGTGTTGCCATGGACGCAGCGGTGGGAGGGATCACCTATGAGATAAGCGGCCCGTTCCGCGGTGCCGTCACCGACGAGGCGGTCGATGACGGCGCAGTCCCGTCGCCGTCCACCACGTTGGCTGCAGCCCAGGAAACGGGCGGTGGCGGCGGTGACGACGGCGGGTCGGCCTCGACGGTGCTGGTGGCCGGAGCGGTGGTGGCCGCCGCGGCCATCGCCGGAGGCGTGGTGGCCGTGCGGCGACGCAATCAAGGTGGCGAACCCGACCCCCAGGACTGACCCTCCCCGGCCCGTGAGCACGCAATGGCCGGACCGAGGCCACGCATCGGTCCGGCGAGCTAGCCCGCCAGGGACTGGTAGGCGGCGAACACCAGAAGGGCACCGCGCAGGTCGCCGATGAGGGCCGGTGCCATCTTGTTCATCACGTAGGAGACGGTGAGACCTCGGTCCACGTCGATCACCGACAGGCTCCCGCCCCAACCTCCCCAGAAGCAGACCCGACCACCGGTGCCGAGGGGGACGTTCTCGTTGGGGAGCCCGAAGCCGGTGCCCATACGCATCCTGGTGCCGAACACCAGGTCCACATCGTGGTGTTGTTCGGTGAAGATGCGCTCCACGCCCTGAGGCGACATGAGGGTCACCCCGTCGACGGTGCCTTGGCAGGCCAGGGCGCTGTGGATCCGACCGACGGAGCGGGCATTGCCGATGCCGCCCACGGCCGGAAGTTCTGATTCTCGCCAGGCTCGAGTGTTCGGCTCGGCCCCAGTCAACGGACAACTGGCCAACACCCGGAGGGCCACCGACCCTCGGTCCAGCCCGACCACATCGTGGATCGAACGGTCGGGGGCAACGATCGGGGAGAAGCGATGGTCTTCTTCGGCCGGGAGCCCGATGTGGAAGTCGGCGCCCAACGGTCCGGCGACCTCGTCACGAAAGAACGTTCCGATGCTGCGCCCGGTGACGCGTCGCACCACTTCGCCTTCGATGAAGCCCTGCGACACCGCGTGGTAACCCGACGCCGTTCCCGGTTCCCACCACAACGGCCCCTCAGCCAACAGTCGGGTCACCTTGTCCCAGTCGTAGAGGTCCTCGGGCGCTATCTCGGGATCCCAACCCGGCACTCCCGCGGTGTGGCCCAGCACGTGCGCCATGGTGACCGCGCCCTTGCCGTTGGCCGAGAACTCCGGCCAGTAGTCGGCCACCGGAGCATCGAGGTCGAGCTGGCCCCGGTCGGCCAACATCAACATGGTGATGGCCGACATCGTCTTGGTGGTGGACCACACGTTGGTGATGGAGCTGTCCTGCCATGGGTTTCCCTCGGCATCGGCATCTCCGGCCCACAGGTCGACGACGGCCTCACCCCCGAGGGTCACAGAAACACTGGAGCCTCGTTCGAGACCATCGGCGAAGTTGGCGGCGAACCGCTCCTTCACCGGGGCGAAGTCGTCTCGACAAGAACCGTGGATCTCGGTCATGGCTGTTCCCCTGGAGCGGTGGTGCGGGATCCGGGGACCCTACTGGTGCGAACGTCGCCGGAGCTGGAGAACCAGGCCACCGATCCCCGCCACCACGACCACTCCGATCACGACGATCAGGGTGGTGCTGGAGGAGCCGTCGTCCTCTGCCGAGGTCGATTCGGACCCTGACGCCCCGATCGCATCGGCCGAGGTGCCATCGGCAGAGCCGTCTTCGGTCGCGGAAGTGGTCGAGGAGCCGGTAGCGGCCGAGGTGGTCGTGAGGTCGGAACCCTCGGGCGTGGTCGTGGTCGTGGTCGTCGAAGCCGGTTCACCGATCTCGATCACCGCGGTCAACTGGTCACGTCCGGGGGCATCGGGCGGGACGTCTTCGATTGAGCGGGCCGAGCTCGACCCGACGGGCAGGATGAGCAGGCGCGGCACCGGGTACTCGCTGGCCGGGTCGCCATCTATCCACGACAAGGTCTCACCGTTCTCACATTCCTGGACCGATGGGAACACCAGCAGGCGCCCCGCGTTGTCGGGGGTGGAGAAGCTGATCGGGAAGGCTCCGGCCTGGTCGGCGGGAAGAGAGCCGCCGGTCCACTCCAGCACGGTGTTGCCCCGTCCGTCGGGTGTGGCCGTCGCCGCCCAGCCTTCCACGTCTCCGGCCGTGGCTCCCTCGACCGGGGCTTGGATGGCCACCGCCACGGTGGGTGAATCACCGCATCCGTGGGTGGGGCGCAGGGTGAGCGTCGCTTCGGCGCCAGCGGGTACGGCCACGTAGTCAGCCTCGGTGTGGGCGCTCGCCGAGGGAGCCCACACGCCGACGGTGAGAGCGGCGAGGGCGGCGGCGGTGGTGGCGAGCCGTGAGGGTGCAGAGCGGGTCATGGCTGCCATGGTGGCATCACTCGAACTTTCTGTCGGTGTCGCGCCAACTCAACCGAAGGGGGCTTCTGTTCCGAGCAGGTCGGTGACCTGGTTGGCGGGCATCGCTCTGGCGAACAGCCACCCCTGGCCATATTCACAGCCCAGTTCGGTGAGCGCGTCGAGTTGAGCCGGGTCCTCGATGCCTTCGGCGGTCACGGTGAGACCGAGGGTGTTGGCCAAGGAGATGATGGCGGCCACAATCGCCATGTCGTCGGCGGATCGGCCCAAGCCGTCCACGAACGAGCGGTCGATCTTGAGCACGTGCATGGACAGGCGCTTGAGGTAGCTGAGCGACGAGTAGCCCGTACCGAAGTCGTCTATTGCCAGTTGGATTCCCAGGCCTGCCAACTTGCCCAGGACCTCGAGCGACAGATCGGGGTCTGCCATCACCGCGGTCTCGGTCAGCTCCACGCACAAGAAGCTCGGGTCGACTCCGGAGCTGTGAATCAAACCCAGCAGGTCGTCGACCACGTCGGGGTGGTTGAGCTGCTTGGCCGAGACGTTTACCCGTACCAGGGGCCAATGACCGGAACCCTGCCATGCCGCAAGCTGGCGGCAGGCTTCGGCAAACACCCACGTTCCCAGCTCAACGATCAGGCCGCTCTCCTCGGCGATCGGGATGAACTCGGCGGCCGACAGCAGTCCGTCGACGGGATGGTTCCAGCGGACCAGGGCTTCGACGCCGTGGATGGATCGGGTCGGGAAGTGGAGCTCAGGTTGGTAGTACAGCTCCAGCTCGCCGTCGCGCACCGCTTGGCGCAGGGTTGCCTCCAGGCGGTATCGCCGGGTGAGCAGGTCGGCCAGGGCGGTGTCATACATCTCGACACGGTCCCTCCCCAGGTCCTTGGCCCGGAACATGGCCGCGTCGGCCCGGCTCAGGAGTTCCTCGGGTCGATCGCCGGGCTGCGCGATGGCGACGCCGCCGCTGCCCGTGATGGTGCACTGACGGTCGCCGATCTCGATCGGAGTGTCGAAAACGGCCATGAGCTCGGGGACCCGGTCTCGGAAGCTGTCGGGGCGCTCGCCCTCGAGCAGGATCACGATCTCGTCCCCGCCCAGGCGCCCGAGGCGTTCCCCGGGCCGGCTGAAATGCCGGAGGCGAGCGGCGACGCCAGCCAACACCTGGTCTCCGGTCAGGTGACCCAAAGAGTCGTTGACCAGCTTGAACCGATCGAGATCGATGAGCAGCAGGGCGAGACCACCGATAGCCCCGCAGCCCAGGCGTTGCAGGCCGTCGCTCACGGCATCGAGGAACGCCCATCGGCTGTCGATGTCGGTCAGCAGGTCGGTGCGGGCTCGGTGGGCGAGCTCCAGTTCGGCATCGTGGCGGGCCAGTGCCTCACCCAGCAGACTGGCCGCGCTGCGCAGCAGCGACAGGACTTCGCTACCTCGAAGCGGACCGACCTCCTTGCTGCCGAAGGCCACGAACCCCGAGAACTTCCCGTCATGGAGCATCGGGACGGCCACGCTGGAACGGATGCCGTCGTCGTCCATCTCTTGAACGCCGACGATGTCGGTGCGGTGCATCTGTTCGGCGGTCTCGAAGTACAGGTCGTCTCGCCACTCGGGTCCGAAGGTCCCCTCGAGCCAGTCGATGGGAACCTGATCACGAGTCGAAGGTCGGACCCGGCGGCTACACCACTGGTGGGTCTTCACGCAGTGGTCACCTCTGACGCGCATCACCGTGCACCGGTCGACTCCAGGTAGGCCACCGAGTTGAGACAGGGCCTCGTTGACGCCTTCGTCGAAGCTGGCCAGGTCGAGGCCCAGGATCGCCGAGGCCAGCCGCACCAGTCGGTCCTCGCGGGTCAACCGAGCTCGTAGCTCCATCTCGGCTGGGGTGGCGTCGACCGTGCTCTTCAACGTGGCGATGAGAGCACCGAAGGGCTCGACGTCGGGTCCGACCGTGATGTCGAGGGTCATGTCGACCCACGTCCCGTCGATGTGGCGGATCTTGACGGTGGGTTGGCTACTCGACCGTTGTCCCTCGGTCGCGAAACCGAAGAACTCCTCGAAGCGGTAGATCTCATCGGGGTGCATGAATTCCAGCACCGATCGTCCGACCGCCACCGCCGGTTCATGGCCGAGGACGGAGCGGGCTGACGGGCTGAGGAACGTGACGGTACCGTTCTCGTCGACGCCCACCACCACGGCTTCGACGTGGGTGAGCAGAGCGCCGATCGATGCGGCGTCGACGGAGGTGGTTGGTCGGCGCGGCCGCGGGTTGGTGGTGCCGTCTGACATCTTGCTGAGCGATCCCCTAGATCTCGGGGTCAGGCGAACCCCCTGAACTGCCCGAGTCTCCCAGTTCTTCGCTGGTCATGCCCGCATGTTCACCAACCGGGCGGCAGGTTGGTGAAGTCCGGCGCTCGGCCTTCGGCAAAGGCGGCCAGTGCCTCGGCGTTGGCGGGCCCACCCATCAGGTCGATGAAGCATTGGTTCTCTCGCTCTCGGGCCGCGGCGATCTCGGCCCGGACCGGTGCGGTGATGACCCGTTTGCACGCCACCAGGCTGGAGATGGGTTTGGCTGCCAACACCTCGGCGTGGCGGCGGGCTTCAGCCAGCAGGTTCTCTGGTTCGGTGACCTTCCACACCAGGCCCATCTCCAAGGCTTCGGCGGCGCTGATCCACTCGCTGCTGAGGAGGGCCCAGGTGGCGTTCTGGCGCCCGACCAGGAGAGGGAACAGGTAGCTCGATGCCGCCTCGGGGGCGACGGCCAGGCTGGTGAAGGGACATTTGAGCCGAGCGGTGTCGGCCATGAAGGCCAGGTCGGCGAACCCCAGAATGGTCGCTCCGATCCCGAGTCCCAGACCGTTCACGGCGATGACCAATGGTTTGGGGAACTCGGTCAGTGCGTCGATCAGGCCGAGGAAGCCGTGCTTGCCCTCCTGGAACCCGTCGGGGTCCAGGACCCGGGCGCCCATCTCCACGAGGTCGGTCCCGGCGCAGAACGCCCGGCCGTTGCCGGTCAGCAGAACGACGGCGACGGTGGGGTCCTCAGCCGCATCCAAGAGCCCGTCGGTGAGGGCGTCATAGAGGGCTTCGTTGCAGGCGTTGAGGGCATCGGGGCGGTTGAGGGTGAGCGTCCGGACGCGGGACTCGTCGTGGGTGAGCAGGATGGCTCGGGCTTCACCCTCCGATGATTCGGCGGAGCCGGTGGTCGGGTCCTCGGTGATCGGTTTGCCGGAATCGTTGGGCATTTCCGGACCGTAACCGACACCAGTCTCACCCGGAACGACCCGGGGCAGGTTGGGATGGGTGTGGTCAGGAGGGGCGGGCCATCAGCCTGAGGATGTCGTCGGTGACGGTGCGCCACATGGTGTGGGAGATGTCATGGCCCATGCCGGCGTGGCCGATGAAGGTGGCACCGGGTATCGCCTTGGCTAGAGCCAGACCGCCGCTGGGTGTGACCAGCGGATCGTCGAGGCCGTGGATGACCAGGGTGGGGATCTTGAGCTTGCGCAGAGCCGCGGTCCGGTCGGGTTGGGCCATGATCGCCGCCAGTTGGCGTTGACGGCCCGCGGGGTTGTGGGCCCGATCGAAGGCCCGGCCGGCCAGGTCGCGAATGTGGTCCTCGTCGAGGTGGGCGGGGGATCCGACGACGCGGTAGGTCTCGACGGTCGCCTCGATGGCGGCGTCACGGTCGGACGGTTCGGTGCTGGCGGCCAGTCTCCTCATCACCGATGTGGTGGGTCGCCCCACTCGGCGAGATCCGGTGGACGTCATGATCAGTGTGAGGGTGAGGATCCGGCTCGGATGCACGATCGCCATGGTCTGGGCGATCATCCCACCCATGGAGGCTCCGACCAGGTGGAACTGCTCGATGCCCAGGGCGTCGAGCAGCCCGATGCCGTCGTTGGCCATGTCGGCGATGGTGTAGGGCGCTCCCCGCTTGAGGACCATGTCGGTGAGCCTGGGTACCGGTGCATCTATGTGGGTGGAGAGGCCGACGTCGCGGTTGTCGTAGCGGATCACGTAGTGGCCGGCGTCGGCCATCGCTTCACACATCTCGTCCCGCCACGCCAGCATCTGGGTGCCGAGTCCCATGACCAGCAGGATCGCCGGATCGGTCTTGTTCCCGAAGGTCTCGTATGCGATCTCGATGCCGTTGGCCTTCACGGTTCGTACGTGGTCGGAGAGGCCGGAATCGCTGCCGAGGGGGGGCGAGTGTCGGCGAGTGCGTCGTGATGGTCACCGGAGTTGGTGTTGGACTGTGTGGCGGTGGTGTCGGTCATCTGGGTCCTCGGGGCGATCGGTGCCAAGACGGTACGGGGAACCGTGCACAGTTGCCACCGGAGGCGTCCCGAGCGGGTTGTAGCTCGGATTGGTGCGGCTACTTTGCTAAGAATGTTAGGAGTACCTAACATCCGCTCCGGAGGTGAAGCGATGATCAGCGATCGTGGAATGAGCACACTGAGGGTGGCAGCCACCCTCTGTCATTTTCTGCCGGGGACCGGTGTCAGGGTCAAGCACGGAGACGAGGTCGTGCTCGCGGTGGCTCCCGTTCCCCATGGCCCATGTGCTGGACACGGTGCACCATCGGGGCCGAACGAGGAGACCTGTTCTCACGGGTGGTCCATGCCGGTTCGCATCGGGGCTGGTGCGTTCCGCAACGCGGTGGGACGGGCTCATTCTCAGCGCCAATCGGGTCAGGCCCTTCGCTTCTTGGACCTAGCGCCCGGTTGCGAGCCGAACGCCGACATCTACCTGCCCGATCCTGCTGCGTCGCGTCTGGGAGGCATCTACGGGGTCCCGCTACCCGGTAGGTGGCTGTGGGCCACGGCCACCACCCTCGCGTCTCAGGTGGCATATGAGCTCGGCCTGGAGCCAGTGTCGGATGCGCTACCGATCGAGGGTCTCCATGCCATGGGCATCCGCCCCGACCCCTTGACCGACGTGTGCGTGGCCTATGTGGAGACCCATGCTGGACCTGGAAGTCCCGGCGAGGCCGCCGTGGTCGACCTGCTGGAGTCGATGTTGGCCCGATGGGCGGCGCACGAACTGGTGTTGAGCGTGGAAGCTCCCGCCGGATCCCAGATCTCGGGCAACTGAAGGCGAGCTCCTATGGACCCGACCGAACCCGTTCGCTCGGGTCCAGAGGACCTAGGCACCCGATTCGGATACGGGGTCACCGGACAACTGGCGCTTCAGAACCTTGCCCAACTCGTTGCGGGGCAGGGCTGACACGAACCTGACCGAGCGAGGCCGTTTGTGGGGGCTCAGCAGGCGACTCACGTGGTCGACGAGGTCCCCGGCCGGGGGCGGTTCGGGTGAGACGGGGACCACCCAGGCCACGATCTGTTCACCGAGGTCCGGATCGGGCTCGGCTGTCACGGCCACCTCGGCCACACCCGGGTGGCTCAGCAGGGCATTCTCCACCTCGCCGGCCCCTACCCGATAGCCGCCGGTCTTGATGAGATCGACGGACCGGCGACCCGAAATGGTGACCGCGCCGCCGTCGGACCAGTTGGCCAGGTCACCGGTGCGGAACCACCCGTCGGTGTCGAAACATGCCGCGGTGGCCTCAGGTTGGCCCAGATATCCGTTGAACAAGGTTGGTCCTCGGACCTCGATCTCGCCCACGGTGGCGTGGTCGTCGGCCTCGACGACCGCGCCTTCCTCGGTTACCAGGCGGAGCTCCACCCCGGGTAGGGGAGGACCGACGGTGCCCGGCCCGCCGTTTCCGCCCACCGTCATTGCGCAGGTGATGAGAGTCTCGGTCATCCCGTAGCGCTCCAACACCGCTTGACCGGTGGCGTCAGCCAGGCGTTGTCGGTCGTGCGCGGGAAGGCCGGCCGACCCTGAGACCAAGAGCCGAGCGTTCCCCAGCGACCGGGCCAGGGGTTTGTTGTCGGTCACCGCGTCCGCCAGTCGGTGGTACATGGTGGGCACGCCGTAGAGGACGGTGCCCCCCCGATCGAAGGCATCGATCGTCCGGTGAGCATCGAAGCGTCCGAGGTGGTGAACGGTGGCACCGAGGCGTAGGGGGCCGAGTACGCCGAGGACCAACCCGTGAACGTGAAACAGGGGCAGGGACTGGACCAACACATCGTCGGCGGTCAGGTGCCAGGCGTCGGCCAGGCTGTCCAGGTCGTGGGCGAGGGCCTGGTGGGACAGCATCACCCCCTTGGGGGGGCCTGTCGTGCCCGATGTGTAGACCACCAGCGCTACATCGTCAGGCCCGGGACTTGCGGGGGTGGCCCCATGTCGCGCCTGGGTTGACGAGCCGGTATCGACGGTTACGCCGAGACGAGCCAGGTGTGACACCGGGGCAGGAAGATCGAGGTCGGGTCGGCATGCCACCAAGGCAGGCCGACAGTCGTCGACCATGTGGGCCAGTTCTGCGGTCCCCGCGCCAGGGTTGAGCGGGGTGACGGTGACCCCGGCGCGCAGCGCCGCCAGGGTCGCCACCACCGTCTCTACCTCGGGCACGGCTGGAACGGCGATGACCCCCGCTCCCGATGATTGCGCCGCGAGCGCTGCCGCCGCCTGGTTGACGGCCCGGTCCAGTTCCCCGTAGGTGAGCTCGACCCCTCCCATTTTGATAGCGACGTGCTCGGCTCGGTCGTGGTGACGTTCCACCAAGGGGAGCGGGGGCGTGGGCATGGTCAATCCGTACCACGGATCCAAGGTGGTGAGTGCTCGGGTTCTACGCCTGGACCCATCCGCTGGGTCCCCAGGTGACAACACGCAGCGTGGTCGATATTGTGCTTTCGACACGCTCGGTAAGCAGGCCTCGGCTCGGTCGGGGGGCGAGACGGAATCTGAGTGCCACCAGCGAGGAAGTCCGCAAGATGTCCGAGATCCCCAACTCCGCCACAGATCTGCTCGTCGTGAACCATCGTTCCCGGTGGCGGCGGACGAAAGCCCTGTTCGCCGGGGCGGTGGCGGTATGGGCGATGGCCGCATGCCAGCCCACACCCGTGCTTCCGGCCCCACCACTCGGAACCGTCCCGGCTCCGGTTGGCGCCTCGCTCAGCGTGGGGACCACCACCGTCGTCCGCGGCTCGGAGCTGACGGTCGACGCCACCGGATGCGACGAGGACTTCCAGTATGTGGAGGTGCGCCTGGTGGCGGGCTCGGGTACTGCCCGTTTCGGCCTGGCCACCACTACGACCTCAGGTGGCGACACGGCCGAGGTGGCCGTGCCCGAATGGGCACCGTCGGGTCCCGCCGAAGTCGAGGCGTCCTGTCTCGAGCCAGACTTCTCCATGGCGTCCGACGGCGCCGACGTCGTGCGCTTCGACTACCAACCCGTAGCCGTGACCGTCGGTGGATCGTGGGCACCCTTGCCCACGCCGACCCTCACGGTCCCCGCGGTGGTCAGTGACGGGACACTCGAGGTCGCAGGGTCGGGATGTAGCGGTCGCGTCCTGGTCGGCGTTGCCCAGGGCCGGGTGCCCTCTGCTGGTCGTTTCCACTATGGACGTCGTCTCGTCACCGCCGCTCCCGACGGGACGTGGTCGACCTCCATCGACCTCACCTACCGGGCCGGCGAGTTCGCCGATCCCGTGGTTCCGGGTGCGTTCAACGTCTTTGCTGTGTGTGAGGGATGGCTGTACTCACCCGCTGGCTTCGAGGTGACGACCGGTTCCGCTCCGCCCGCTGTCCATGTGGTCGGACCCTTTCCCGGCCTGGTGGGACTGACCCAATGCCCGCCGTACAACACCGTGTCGATCCTGGCCGTGGTCGAGTTGCCATCGGGTGCCACCGTCGGGATCGGTCACCACGAGCCGGGGCGAGGATTCGGCGAACAGATCTACACAGTGGCCATCCCCGCCGACGCGATGGCTGTGAGCTGGCACGCGTCGTGCAGCGGGGTCACACCGTCGTTCGTCTACGCGCCTGCCCACGTCGCCCGCTGATCCTTCCCAGGACCCCTGTGCCTACGGGCTGTGGTGTGGAAAGCTCTCTGGGTGACCGCAGTTCTTCCTCCCCGGGTCGAAGGCACCATTCCCGTCGCCTCCGGCCGCCGAATCGGCTTCTCTGAGTTCGGCCCCCACGATGGCCGACCGGTGTTCTGGTTCCACGGCACCCCCGGGGCGCGCCGCCAGGTGCCTGCCGAGGCCCGATCGATGGCCTGGGATCAGGGTCTTCGGATCGTGGGGATAGACCGCCCGGGAATCGGATCGTCCACTCCTCACGTCTACGGCCAGGTACTGGACTTCGCCGCCGACATGGAGATCGTCATGGCCGGCTTGGGCATCGATCGCTTTGCCGTGGTGGGGCTGTCGGGCGGCGGGCCCTACGCCTTGGCCATGGCCCGGAGGTTCCCGGACCGTGCCGTCGGTGTGGGAGTGCTCGGTGGGGTGGCCCCACGGTCGGGGTCGATGCCACCGATGGTGGTGCTGTTGCCCTGGCCCGACGGTTTGCCCCCGTCATCCGGGTCGGGAGGGTCCCCCTGTCTATGACCTTGGCCGGCCTGTTGAAGGTCAGCCGCCCGTTGGCCAACCCGGCCATCGCCCTCTACGGCCGTCTGTCACCCGAGGGCGACCGCCGCCTGCTCGAACAGCCGGCGTTCAAGGCGATGTTCCTCGACGACCTGCTCAACGGCTCCCGCCGCCAGATATCGGCACCCATCTCGGACCTGGTGCTTTTCGGTCGGCACTGGGGTTTCGAGGTGGGAGAGGTGGAGGTGCCGGTTCGGTGGTGGCACGGAGATGCCGACCACATCGTTCCCTACGCCCACGGTGAACACATGGTCTCCCGGATCGCCGACGCCCAACTGGAGACCCTGGTGGGTGAGAGCCACCTGGGCGGTCTGGGTGTGGCCGAGGACGTGCTGGCCACGCTCACCGACCTTTGGCCGAATCCGGCGCCGCGACGCCGCCGATCCGCAGCCTCTTCGCCTCGGGCCCTCGTCTCGTCCTGAGGTCCTCGAACCCACAGATGCCGTGGGGTCCCAGTGGATGGTCTCGGTTGGATCGAGCGGACCAACCTGGATAACACTGGTTATTCCAGGTTCCGGACCTCAGTCGCCGGAGCCCTAACAGGGGAATGGATTCGTTGCTTCGTCGCATCGCAGTCGCGGCCGCCGTTGTGGTGGCGGCGGCCAATCCGGTTCTGGTGGATCCCGCCTCGGCGGCCGCGCCCTTCAACGCCGGTGGCAGCGTGAACCAGGTGTACGTCACCGGGCTCACACCCGGACAAGACGTGGAGCTGAACGACCACGACGGGGATCTGGTCGATGCCGGAACCGCTGACTCCGCCGGGGCCTACCTGTTTCGCAAGGTCGAAGCGGCCAGCGGGTACGAGGTCACGAGTGGCGGCGAGACGGTCGATTCGCTGACCGTCACCGACCCCGATGATCACCCCGACAGTTCCTGGTACGACGCCGAGGCCTCGGCGCACCCGATCCTGGCCGGCTATGGATACCTGACCACCCGCGACGGCACGAAGCTGTCGGTCAACGTCAACTTCCCGGTCGACGCGGGGCCAGGCCCGTGGCCAGTGGTGGTGAACTACTCGGGATACGACCCCTCCAAACCAGGCAACCCACCCTCGGAGTCGCTGCTCTACGTGGCTCAGGGCTACGTGGTCGTCGGGGTCAACATGCGCGGCACTGTCTGTTCGGGTGGTGCCTTCGAGTTCATGGAGGACCTCCAGGCAACCGACGGCTACGACCTGGTGGAACTCCTGGCCCGCCAGAGCTGGTCCAACGGAAACATCGGGCTCACCGGCATCTCCTACTCCGGCTACAGCCAGCTCTATGTGGCTGCCACCCGGCCCCCCCACCTTCGGGCCATCACGCCGTTGTCGCCCTATTCGGACACCTACAGCGCCATCTTGTACCCGGGAGGCATCCTCAACGACGGGTTCGCGGTGGAGTGGGCCACCGACCGGGAGAACGGGGCCCGGCCCGCAGCCCGGGGCTGGGCCCGCAACCGCATCGCCGATGGCGACACGGTGTGCGCACGCAACCAGGACCTGCGGCTCCAGAGCGAGCCGCTGCTGGAACGCATCCGGTCCACTCCTTTCGCTGAGCACGAGTTCGACTACCTCAACACCGAAACGTTCGTGGATCGGATCGAGGTTCCCACCTACCTGGCCAGCCAGTGGCAAGACGAACAGACCGGTGGCAGCGCCGCCAACCTGGTTCCCTTGTTCGATCCCGACACCGAGGTGTTCGCCA
The DNA here is from genome assembly GCA_016702505.1 of Microthrixaceae bacterium. NCBI lineage: Bacteria > Bacillati > Actinomycetota > Acidimicrobiia > Acidimicrobiales > Microthrixaceae > Microthrixaceae bacterium. Next base: position 103,769 of record JADJDU010000004.1, on the reverse strand, counting down.
GCTTCACCAACGGTGCTCACATCGAACCAATGGCCCCGACCGAGCTCGTTCAGGTGATGGCGTTCACCGACATCTACGTTGGCCACCGCATCCCCGCCATCAACCCGCTGGTGGCGGCCTTTGCCCCCGGGATCTTGGCGTCCGACATCTTCGGTAGCTCCGATACTGCCGCCTTCGCCTTACCTCCGGCCCCGTTCGCCGATGCTCCCTCCTATGCCGCGGCCCGCGCCGGTTACGAGGCTCAACCTCACATACGCATCAAGTGGGAGAACGGGGCCGTCACCGGATCCGAAGGCCTGCCCGTGGGAACGGCCGAGACCCGTCACTCGTCTTGGCCCCTCGACGGTCTCGAAGGTGAACAGCTCTACCTCCACCCCGACGGGCAGCTCTGGGAGTTCCCGGCAACCGTGCCCGATGGTGTGGCTCGTGCTGCCAGCGCCTACGTCTACGACCCCACCACCAAGCGTCGCAAGACCCTGGCCGGTGACTCTGGTGAGGCCTGGCGCCCTCACCCTGACTACCGCTGGGATCCACTGGCCGAGGGCAACTCGCTCAGCTACCTGACCGCTCCCTACTCCGAGACCACGGCCTACGCCGGGCAGGGTTCGGTGGATCTGTGGCTCCGCTCGACCGCGGTAGACACCGATATCGAGGTGACCCTCACCGAGGTCCGCCCCGACGGGCAAGAGGTCTTCATCCAGAGCGGCTGGCTCCGAGCCAGTCACCGGGCTCTGGATCCGGCCCGATCGACCGAACTGGTGCCGTTCCACACCCATCAGGCCGAAGACGCCGCGCCACTGCAAGCCGGAGTCTTCACCCCGGTTCGGGTCGAGCTGTTTCCCTTCGCCCATGTGATCCGGGCCGGCTCCCAGATCCGGGTGAACATCGAAGCCCCGGGCGGCAACCAGCCGCTGTGGATGTTCGACACGATCGATGGTGCCGCCGTCAACGAGATCGGCCACAGCGTGACGTCTCCATCACGGGTGGTGCTCCCTCGGGTTCCGTCGGCCCAGGCCCCTGAGGTTCCCTCGACCTTGCCGGCATGCACCCTCCCCGACGTGACCACCCAAGGTGTTTCGCTGCGCAACCAGCCGTGTCGCCCGTACCGTCCGGCCCGCACCCCCACCGGGGTCGTAGCGGTCGCCGATGATGACGTCGACTCGGACGCACCCGGGCTGGTCACCGTGTACTGGCAAGCTCCTCCGGGGCCGGCACCGACCTCCTACCTGGTGATCGCCGCTCGCCAGGACGGTGACGGCCAGGACGGCGATCCCGAGCCGGTCGAGGTGGTCGGAGACCTCGGCACGGTCGACCTGACGGTGCCGAGAGACGTTGCTTTCGAGGTGCGGGTGATCGCCCGCTATGGCGAGGACGACGGCCCATCGTCGGATGCGTCGTTGCCGGTGGTGGTGCGGTCGGTGACCGGACCGACCCGACCGATTCCTCCCACCACCGCGCCGCCCCTGTCGGTGCCGGGCCCGACCACCACGTCGACCACCGTGTCGACCGGTCCGTCCACGGCTCCGAGCACCTCGTCGGTCCCTGGTTCGACCACGTCACGACCGGGTTCGTCGAGCTCCACGACAGCGGGCCCGACCACCACTTCCGCGACGACTGGTTCGACGACGCCAGCGGCTCCGGGTTCGCCGACAACCTCTCCGGGTACCTCGACCGCGCCGTCGCCGAGCTCGACTTCGCCCACGTCGGCACCGGGTCCTCGGCCCGGGTGGGTTCCAGGATCGGGTGCAGCCCCGGCGAGCGGTGCCAGGCCGGTCGGGGGGAGACCGGCCTACACCGGCTGACCCGATCGACTCAGGCCGGGTCGGGGGCCACCAGCTCGACCTCGAAGCCGTCAGCGTCCTCGAGATAGGCCACCGTGACGGTGGCTCCCACCGGGTGGCGCTGGTCGGGTAGCGGAGTCCACCCGGCGCTGGGGGCATCCTCCAGCAGGCGAATCAGATCGTCGGTGCTGTCCACCCGGAAGGCCACATGGTTCATTCCGGGCCGAAGTCGGGAGTACAGCATCCCGGGGACCATGTCCGGCGACGCCTCGATCACGATCGCCGAGTGCGGCCCCCGCCACAGGCGTCCATGGTCCCAGCGCCGCTCCATCTCGTAACCAAGGCGATCCAGCAGCCACCCCCAGGACCGTTCGGCCCGGGCCAGATCGGGGACCCAGAGTTGGAGGTGGTGTATCGACATGGAGCGGAAGTGTACGGCCCGCCACTGTCAGCACCGCCCGAGCCGCCCGAGCCGCCCGTGATCGCGTCTACCGTCTCGACGACCTGATCCGAAAGGGGAACGCAGTGGGAACGATCGTGGTGACCGGCTCTGAAGGCGGCATGGGGCGAGCGCTGAGGAAGCGCCTGAAGGCCGACGGCCATCAGGTGATCGGAGTTGACGTGGCCGGGGCCGAGGTCGATGCCGATCTGTCCACCCCCGTCGGGCGCTCGGCGATGGTCGAACGCGTGACCGAGTGCAGCGAAGGCCGGATCGACGGCCTGGTGGTTGCGGCCGGCCTCCAAAAGGGCGATCCCAGCACCATCGTTTCCGTCAACCACTTCGGGGCGGTAGCAACCATCGAAGGCCTCCACCCACTGCTGGCCAGCTCCGATCAGGCGTCGGTGGTAGTGGTGTCGTCGAACTCGACGACCACCATGCCCGGCTATCCCGTGGCGCTGGCCGAGGCTTGCCTGGCCGGCGACGAGCCAGCGGCTACCGCCCTGGCCGACGAACCCAACGGCGCCTATGCCGCCAGCAAGCTGGCCCTGGCCCGGTGGTCTCGGCGGGCGGCCACCACCGAGCGGTGGATCGGGTCGGGGATCCGTCTGAACGTCATCGCACCTGGCTTCGTCGACACGCCCATGACCGAAGGCGGATGGGACTTCGTCAAGGCCATCAGCGACATCTATCCGATACCGGTGGGGCGGCCCGGGTCGGCCGACGAAGCCGCAGGGCTCATCGCCTACCTGCTGTCGCCCGAAGCCGCCTTCTTCTGCGGCTCGTTCATCGTGATGGACGGCGGCACCGACGCCGCCCTCCGCCCCGACGACTGGCCCCGACCGCTGACCTGACCGCTCGGCCCTTCGTTAGAGGATCGAGGGGACGATGGCCTCGATCACTACCGGGCCGCGCTGAGCGATGGCCGCCGCGAACTGTTCGTTGAACTCCTCGGCGGTGGTGGCCCGGCTGGCCGGTACGCCCATGCCCTGAGCCAAGGCGACGAAGTCGAGGTTGGGGTGGCTGAGGTCGAGCATCTCCTTGGCCTTGGGGCCACCAGCGGTGGCACCCACCCGGTTCAACTCCATGTTGAGCACGGCGTAGCTGGCGTTGTTGAAGATCACCGTGACCACGTCGAGGTTCTCCCGAGCCATGGTCCACCACGACTGGAGGGTGTACATGGCGGCGCCGTCGGCCTGCAGCGCCACCACCTTGCGGTTGGGTGCGGCCACCGCCGCACCCACCGCCACCGGCAGGCCCTGCCCGATGGCACCACCGGTCAGGCACAGCCAGTCGTGGGCTGGCGAACCGGCGGTGTGACCGGCGGCGAACAAGCCGCTGGTGTTGCCCTCGTCGGACACGATGGCGTCCTCGGGGAGCAGGGCCCCGATCGTTCGGCACACCGCATCGGCCGACAGCGGGCCGGCGGGCAGTTCGGGCACGTCGAGGGGCTGGAGCGTCTCGCTGCCGGCGGCGGCGCCGACGGCTTCGGCCAGCGCGGTGAGCGCAGCCAAGGGGTCTCCGCCGTATCCGGCCAGGGTGTGCACGGTGCAGCCCTCCGGTACCAGGTCGCTGGCCTTGCCCGGGTAGGCGAAGAACGACACCGGCGACTTGGCGTCGACCAGGATCAGGTGCTTCAGGCCGTCGAGCTGCATGGTCGCGAACTCTGCGAGATAGGCCAGGCGATCCACCGGTACCCGACCCGCTCCCCGTTCGATGCGGGTGGGGAAGGTCTCGGCTAGCAACTTGGATCCGGTGGTGTTGACGATGCGACTGGCTTGGACCAGCGCCTCGGCCCGACATGCCCGTCCGCCGACGAACAAGGCGGCGGACTCGTCGCCACCGAGGATGGCGGCCAGCTCGGCCACTGTCTCGGCGTTGATCGGCTCGGGAACGACCGGTGCGAGCGGTGCGGCGGGCTCGGCTCCTTCGGTCCAGCTCACGTCGGCGGGCAGGATGTGGGTGGCGATCTGGGCCGGGGGGCCAGCTGCCACGGCCACAGCTTCGGCGGCATCGGCGGGTAGCTGTGCTGTGGTGGCCGAGGTGCGGATCCACGTGGACACGTTGGCGGCCACGGTCTCGATGTCGGACTCGAGTTGGGCGTCGTATCGCTTGTGGTACGTGGCGTGGTCGCCCACGATGTTCACCACCGGAACGTGGCCCTTGCGGGCGTTGTGGAGGTTGGCGAGACCGTTGCCCAGGCCAGGTCCCAGGTGGAGCAGCACCGAGGCCGGCTTGTCGGCGATGCGGGCGTAACCGTCGGCCGCGCCGGTGGCTACCCCTTCGAACAGGGCCAGCACACCGCGCATCTCGGGCACGTCGTCCAAGGCGGCCACGAAGTGCATCTCAGAGGTGCCGGGATTCATGAAGCAGACGTCCACGCCAGCTTGGACGAGCGTGCGGATGAGAGCCTGGGCTCCGTTCATTGATCTACCTCAGAAGTTGCGTTGGTGTAATGGGTGGGTGGGGGATTGGGACCGTGGTGGCCGGTCGTCGGTGCCCGGTCGTCGGTGGGAAAGGGACGGCCCGGGCTCGGCGGTCGGTCCTGTCGGTGGTTGGGGAGCCGAGGGGCTGAGAGGCCTGGCAGGTACTTCGGCGAGCGCCGAAAGTCAGTCGAAGATGGCGCCAGGGTTGAGGATGTCGGAGGGGTCGAAGGCGGTCTTTATCCGGCGCATCAGGTCGAGCTTGGCCGGGTCTTCGGTGGCGGCCAAGTGGGCTTTCTTGGCCCGGCCGATGCCGTGCTCGCCCGATACCGCGCCACCGAGCTCTACGCCGGTGGACAAGATGTCGTGCATGGTGGCGTGGCACTTCGCCGGGTCGGTCTGGAACACCGACAGGTGGACGTTGCCGTCGCCAGCGTGACCACACCCGACCACGAACGATTCGTACTGGGCGGCGATGGCCTGGCATCGGTCGAGGAAGGCCGGGATCTCGGCCCGGGGCACCACCACGTCCACGATCTCGTTGGCGTTCATGGCCTTGGCTGTCCAGAACGCCTTTTCGCGGGCGTCGATCAGGGCAGCACCGGCGGCCGGGGGGAGGACATACACGTCGAGCCCGCCGAGGTCGGCGCACATCTCAGCCAGGGTGGCCGTGTCTTCCTCTACGCGGCTGTCGACGTGGTTCTCCAACACCACCACCAGGTAGGCCATGGCCGCGTCCTTCACCTCCTGCGGTACGCCGAGATCAAGGCCGGCGCTGGCGGTGATGGCGCTCATGGTGATGAAGTCGATGTACTCGAGGATGGTGGGGTTCAGTCCCGACCCGACGATGGGTGGGATTGATCCGGCCACGTGGGCCAGATCAGGGAACGGCACCAACACGGTGGCACCGTGGGTCATGCGGGGATGGAGCCGCAAGATCACCTCGGTGACCACGGCCAGCGTTCCTTCTGAACCGATGATGAGCTGGGTCAGGTCGTACCCCGACGTGGCCTTGACGAACTTGCCACCGGTACGGATCACCTCGCCGGTACCCAAGACCGCGGTAAGACCCAACACCTGGGAGCGGGTGACGCCGTAGCGGACGGCGCGCATCCCGCCGGCATTGGTGGCGACGTTGCCGCCCAGGCTGGCCGAGTTCTCCCCGGGTTGCACCGGGTAGATCAGTCCGTGAGGCTTGAGGGCCTCGTCGAGTTCGAGCAGGGTCACACCCGGCTGCACCACGGCCACGTGGTTATCCAGATCGATCTCGAGGATGGAGCGCATCCGGTCGAAGGAGATGAGGATCCCATCGGCATGGGGGATGCACGCGCCCGACATGCCCGTACCCGCGCCCCGGGCGGTGACCGGCACCCGGTTCTGGTTGGCCCAGGCCACGACGGCGGCGACCTCGTCGGAGTCGGCGGGGCGCACCACCGCCGCGGGCCGGACGCCGGGCATGCCCAGGACCTCGTCGTGGGTGAGGTCCTCGGAGATGTCGTCTCCGGTGAGCACCTGACCGGCACCGACGACGGCCTCGAGCGATGCGGTGAGTCCGGCTGTGTCGACCGTCATGTCTGGTGAACCCCCCTGGTTCAAGGATTGGGACGCTGGTGGGCGACCGGTGGCCGCGGCCGCAAAGCATGCCATGACCCGATCGGGTCAGGTCGGGCCTCTGATGTGAACTGTGTCGCCGGTTGCGGGGTTCGTCACCCCTACAGCGGAACCGCCAGGCGGGTGGGGGTGTGACGACCCCGCAGGGTCACCTCTTCGCCCAGCCGCCAGTTCTCCCGTTCGGAGATCGACGCGGCCTGCAACGCCGCGGCTGAAGCAAGCACCATCGGCTGGTGGGTCTTGGCCAGTTCGGTGAGTCGGGCGGCCTCGTTCACCGGGTCGCCGATCACCGTGAACTCGAAGCGCCGTTCGTCACCGATGTTGCCGGCGACCATCGGACCGAAGGCCACCCCGACCCCGGCCCCCAGTTCGGGTACCTCGTCGGGTAGACGGCGGGCCACCCCGCGCGCCGCTGCCAAAGCCCTGCCGGCGGGGTCTCCGGTGGCGGTGGGCACGCCGAACACGGCCAGGGTCGCATCGCCCTGGAACTTGTTGATCCAACCGCCGTGGGCATGGACCTCGTCGACCACCACCGCGAAGAACCGGTTGAGCAGTTCCACCACCTCGTTGGCCGGTCGGCTGGCCGCCAGTTCGGTGGACCCCACCACGTCCACGAACAGGGCCGCGGCTCGGCACAGTTCGCCGCCCAGAGCCGTGCCTCGTTCAATGGAGTCTCGGGCCACATCTTCACCGACCTGTCTCGAGTACAGGTCTCGGATCCGTTCCCGTTCTTCGAGGCCGATGGCCATCTCGTTGAAGCCGGCTTGGAGCAGTCCCAGCTCGCTGCCGTCGAACACGACGGTCCTGGCCTCCAGGTCCCCGTCGCTCAGGGCTCGGATGGCTCGACGCAGATCCCGCAGCGGTGCAGCCAGAGCCTTGGTCCCGAACCACAGCATCCACGACCCGACCACCAGACCTAGTCCCCCCAGCACGATCATGTTGATCGACAGTTGGGTCTCGGTAGCCCGGGGCCGGATCAGGGCGAACACACCGGTCAGTACGACACCGAGGAGCGGGACACCGGACCCGAGCGCCCAGGCGATGGTGGTGCGGGTGACCACTCCGGGTAGGCGGGGGCGATCTACCGGGGTGGCCGTCAGGGCGAGGGCTGCCACCGGGCGCATGGCCCGCTCGGCGATGAGATAGGTGAAGGCCGAGGTGGTTAGTCCACCCAGGAACACCGTGAAGCCGACTCGGGTCAGCATCTGAGGGTCGAGCAGGGTGTTGAGGATGGTGAAGGTGACCGCGGCCAGGCACCAGGCGGTGACGTGCACGGTGAAGATCCGTGCCGGCGCGTGCAGGACGGCCGTCACCTCGCGCGGTTCGGGGTCACGTCCTTCCCTGAGCCACCGTCGACCCGTCCGCTGCCAGGTCTCCCCCCAGGCCAGGATCGAGGGCACCGCCACCAGGCAGAAAGCCAACGCCACGATGATGTTGAGCGCCACGAGGCGTCCCAGCCGCTCGACCGGGGGGCCCGGGATCACCCAGATCACACAGGCCACCACCACGGCGATGCCAGCCAGGTTGGCCAGGGTCAGCCCCAGGGCCAGCCAGACCCGTACGCGCCTGACCAGTCGCTTGCCTTCAGCGGCGGTGGGTCCGTGGTGATCGAGCTCACGGCGCGGGCCCACCAGGTCAACTCCGACCGTCATGTCAGGGGCAGGCTCCACGGTCTCGATCCGACGACGCTAGTGGCCCGGCGGTGCCGGTTTCGGAGGCTCGGTAGGCTCCGGCGCGCCCACCATCGCATGCAACGCCAGGAGTCTCACATGACCACCATCGACTCGACCCGCCCCGCTATGCCCTATCGCCGGCTCGGCCGTTCTGGACTTCAGGTGAGCGCGTTGTCCTTCGGATCCTGGGTGACGTTCGGGACCCAGGTGGACACCGGCCTGGCCGAAGACTGCCTGTCGGTTGCCCGTGATGCCGGTGTCAACTTCTTCGACAACGCCGAGGCCTATGCCGGAGGCGAGTCCGAGCGGATCATGGGCCGCGCCATAGCCGCTCTGGGCTGGGAACGGTGGTCCTACGTGCTCACCACCAAGGTCTACTGGGGCATCCACGGCGACGTGCCGAACATGCGCAACACCCTCAACCGCAAGTACCTGATGCATGCCATCGAGGGTTCATTGGAACGTCTCGGGCTCGATTTCGTGGACCTGCTCTACTGCCACCGACCCGATCCTCACACCACGTTGGAGGAGACGGTGTGGGCCATGAGCGACATCGTCGCATCGGGTAAGGCCCTCTACTGGGGAACATCGGAGTGGTCTGCCGATGAGATCCGGGCCGCGTGGGAGATCGCCGAGCGCCACCACCTGCACAAACCGGTGGTCGAGCAACCCCAGTACAACCTGCTGGAACGCAGGCGGGTGGAACGTGACTACGCCCGCCTGTACGACGACATCGGTCTGGGGCTAACCACGTGGAGCCCGTTGGCATCGGGGCTCCTCACCGGCAAGTACGTCGACGGGATCCCCGAAGGAAGTCGCGCTTCGTTGCCGGGATATGAGTGGCTGCGCGACATCCTCGTGGACCCCGACAACAACGCAAAGGCAACCAAGTTGGTGGAGATCGCTCGGCGCATCGAGGTGACCCCATCTCAGCTCGCCATTGCCTGGTGCGCGGCCAACCCCAACGTGTCCAGCGTGATAACCGGGGCCAGCACCGCCGCTCAGGTGCGAGAGAACATGGGGGCGCTCGACGCTCTGGCGCGGCTCACCCCGGAGCTGAAGGCCGAACTGGAGGCTGCTGTCAGGCGATAGGCGGGTGTGAGAGAGTTAGTAGCGATGAACCCTCGCACCGCGAATCCCCATATCCGGGAGGCGTTGGTGGAGACCGCGGCCCGTCTGTTGTCCGAAGGTGGGCCCGAGCTGTTGACGTTGCGCAGACTGACCCAAGAGGTCGGAACGTCGACCATGGCCGTCTACACGCACTTCGGCTCCATGGACGATCTGCGCTTCGAGGTGGCCCGGGAGGGGTTCAAACGCCTACGCCGTCGACTCGCTGCTGTGGACCATTCGGCTGATCCCGTGGTCGACATGGCCCGCCTCGGGCTGGCCTACCTGACCAACGCCATGGAAGACGCCCACATCTATCGGGTTACCTTCGGGCTCGGTGCCGATGCTCCGGATGCCAGCGAGCTGGCCGGGGTCGGGTACGACACGTTCATGGTGTTGGTCGACGGCGTCGAACGCTGCATCGAGGCGGGAAGGTTCGGTCCCGCCGACCCGGTGGACCTAGCCACCCAGCTCTGGTCAACGCTTCACGGGGCTGTGGCCCTGGCCCAGGCCGGGCTGTTGGACGAAAGCGGTCTCAACCAGGTGTTCGTATCGACGACCATCAACTTGTTCGTCGGATTCGGCGATGATCGGGACAAGGTCATGGCTGCCTTTGTCGATGCCGAGTACTGAGCCAGGTTCCACCGAAATGCAGAGCCTTCCCGGCGGAGTTGCTGTCACCGGCTAAGCAGGGCGGATGGAAGACGACGATCTCATCTGGGCGGCTACCGCCGCGGCTATCACGTTGGGGGTCACCACCCTGGTGCAGAAGGCGCTGGCCCGTGAGTGGAGGACCCGACGTGGTGTCTCCCCGGCCGCCCACGACACATCGCTGACCGAGGCGGTCATGTACGCCGTGGCCTCGGGTGCCGCGGTAGGTCTGACCCGCCTGGTCGCCGATCGAACCCTGCGATTCGCCAAGGCGCGGCGCCTGCGGGCCACCACCTGACCTACGGGCTGGGTACCTCGCCGGTACGGGCCAGCACGTGTTCACGGGTGGGGACGCGCCACCAGATCGTGGCCACCCCGATCGCAGCCAAGGCCAGAACCACGGCGACGATGACGGGCGCGTTGCGCAGCGTCACGCTGCTAAACGTGACGGCCAGGGCGATGGTGCCGGTGGCGTACTGCTTGGCCCGAATCGGCATGCCCAAGCCGGCCCGGTGGTCCTGCACCAGCGGGCCGATCCTGGGAAGCTCGAGGATCCATTGCTCGAATCGTGGGCTGGAGCGGCTGAAACACCATGCCGCCACGATGAAGAACACCGTGGTGGGCAGCCCGGGCACGATGATGCCCAGCGACCCGAGCCCGACGGAGCCGAATCCGACCGCCATCCACCCCGCCCGACCAAGGCGCCCGGGTGCGGCCGAGGTGGTCACCGGAACATTTGCTCCGAGATGTGGGTGAGGTCCTGGACCAGCAGGACCGCCAACAACACGATGATGCTGGAGGCGATGGCGGTGAACGGCCACCGCCATTTGTGATCGGCCACGAAGAACCGTCGCACGGTGAACACGTCGCACACGATGGCCACGGTGCCGATCAGCAGACCCACCCACGGCCCGACGCCGGTGGCGAAGCCCACCGCGGGGAGCAGGAACGGGAACACCACGTAGGTGAGCGTGCAGCGGGTGGCCGAGATCATCATCGACTTCTGGAAAGCCGACTGGGCCCGAGCCGCCGACACGGGGGCCGCGGATTCGGGAACGCGCAGCACCCGGCGGGCGATCTGGTCGGCCTTGGACCGCTGTCCAGCCGAGGCCGGACCAGCGGTGGCGGTGATGGGGCAGCTGGTGGCACCGAGTGCCTGGTGAGGGAACGGGCAGCCGCCTGTAGCAGCGGCGGAAACCGGGACCTCGGTGACCGGGGCGGACTCCATGACCCAACAGGCTAGGGACTCGGCTGCTCACTCCAAAACCGCGCGCTCCGCCAACGTCGGCCGTACTCTTCGCTGGTGCTCCCACGACCCATGGCTCGAGCTGTCCACCGTGTCACCAACCAGGCCATCCAGTGGGGTTGGAGTCGCCTGAGGGTGGCGGGAGCCATTGCGCCCGGGATCGCGGCGGCAGAGAGGTTCGGATCGTTCGGGGCAGGCAGCGTCATCGGTTTCCCCACTGCCACCATCTACGGCGAGCGCCAGATCCACATCGGCACCGACACCTTGGTCAACACCTGGGTGACGTTGGCGGCTGGTTATTCCCCCGACCAGCCCACCGTCCCCGACAGGGCCCTGGTCATCGGCGACCGGTGCGTGATCGGCATGCGTTCGGGGATCGTGGCCCACGAGTCGATCACCATCGGTGACGACGTGTGGTTCGGTCAGGACATCTACGTGACCGACGGGAACCACGGTTACCAGGATCCGGCCACACCGCCCGGTGTGCAGTTGGGTGAACACGAGCCGGTCGTCATCGGAGACGGGGTGTGGATCGGCCACGGGTCGGTGGTGTTGGCCGGGTCCAGGATCGGTCGTCATGTGGTGGTGGCGGCCGGGTCTGTAGTGCGTGGCGAGATACCGGATCGGGCGGTGATCGGCGGGGTCCCGGCCCGGGTGATCCGCCGTCACGAGCCCGGCGTGGGCTGGATCCGCCCCGACGGCAAGGGCGAGGTCATCCCCGAGCGACCCACGGTTGACCCACAAGCGCTGGCCCGGCTCGCCGAGCTCGACGACGACGAGCTGAGTCGGTTGTCCTGATCAGCCGACGCTGGGGTCAGTCTCGGCGGTGAGCTATCAGATCGGTGATGTGGCGGCCGGCGAGCAGGCCTCGACCCTCATAGGTGGTGACCGGGCGTTCGGGTCTAAGGGCGGCGCCGTCCACGTCTACCTCGAGGCGGGGCTCGGCCATCAGGGCAAGGCGCATCTGGAGGGCGTAGTCGTCCCAGTCGGTGGCCAGGTGTAGCCAGCCGCCGGGCGCGACGATGTCGGCAACGGTGGCCACGAACGCCTCGTCCACGAGCCTGCGGTGGAGGTGACGACGCTTGGGCCACGGGTCGGGGAACAAGATCCGCACCGCGTTGATCACCTGGGCGGCGGCCGGGTCGTTCTGGTCGGCCAGGTCCGCCACCACCGCGGTCACGTCGGCTTCGAGGATGCGCACGTTGGTCGGGCCGTCGTCGTCGAGGACCTGGAGCAGACGGGCGATGCCGGGGCGGTGCAACTCGACCGCGATCACGTCCCAGTCGGGGTGGCGGGTAGCCCAGTCGATTGTCGCTTCACCGGTGCCGACCCCGACGTCGAGCAGCCGGGGGGCGTCGCGGCGGAACGCCCCGACGAGCTCGCCATGGCGTAGGGGCGGCGTGATCGACCACGCCGGTGTCAGGTCGGTGAGGGCCTGGCGTTTGGAGTCCGACATGCGGCCCCGACGTTTGGTTGTTCTCACCGCCTTGGAACGTGACGAGCCCGATTCGTCGGGCTGGGGCGAGCGCGGGACGGTCACCGGTCCATGTTGGCCCCCGATGACGCGAGCCTTCGAACCTCCAACCGGTACCGTCTTGACCCGTGAGCGAACCGACCCGCCCCGGTCGCCCTTCGAGGTGGCACGGTGAAGCCGGGTTTACGCTGTCCGAACTGCTGCTGGTTTCGGTGTTCGTGGTCGGCCTGGTCCTGGTCGCGGTCACCTCGGCTCGAAACATCGAGGCAGATACCAGCCGTAGCAACTGTGAGACCGAGTTGCGCAACCTCAAGATGGCGGTAGCCCAGTACCAGTCCAAGCGGGACCGGTATCCGTCCTCGATCGAGGATCTGGTCAGGGCCGGTGTGGTCGATGCCGAGGCGGTCGACAGTTGGATCGTCACCGGTGGGGGTGGCGATCAGCCGCCCACCTACCGACCTGATCTCACCCGTTGTTGAGCTGACCAGCCTCGCTGAGGTCGCCTTGCCCAAGGGCATCGCGGCGTCGGGTGACGGCGGTGAGCACCACCGCAACCGCGGCCGCCACCAGGTTGCCGACCAGCCACGCCGTCTTGGCGCCCTCGATCCCCTGATCGGGCACCAGCACCAGCGCCGGGCCGATGATGGCCACGGTGAGGGTGACGGTGATGGCCACGGTGGCGACGTTGCGGTGCAAGATGCGGGCCTCGGCCAGGTAGAGCGAGGTGAGCGCCCACGGCACGCCGGCCGCCATCATCAGGGGAAGGATCTCGGCGGCGTCGCGGTAGCCCTCGCCGTAGGCCATCACCACGATCTCCCGGCCCAGGAAGGTGACCAGGGCGCCGGCGGCCATGAGCCCGACGGCGAGGACCATGGCCAGGCGGAGCTGGGAACGCACCCGGGCGCCGTCCTTGCCGCCCTCGGCCAGCAGTGCCTGCCCGATGGCCGACGGCACGTAGAAGGCGATCGACACGATTCCCCAGGCCACGTAGAAGCTGGAGTTGACGGTGTTGGAAACGTTGAGCAGGACGATCACCGGCAGGGCGAAGTACGGGGCCTGGTAGGCGAGGGTCGACAGGTAGTTGACGCCCGAGTAGCGGGCGGCGGCCCGGGCGTTGGTCGGTCTCGGGCCGAGGCGGTGTCTGCCCCCGGTGGTGCGGTTGATGAAGGCCACGCCCAGCGCGCCGGAGAGGGCTACGGGTCCCCCCAGGTACAAGAACAACAGGAGCGATCGATGGTCGCTGGTCTGACCGAGGTGGACCAGGGCGATCTTGGCCACGCTCACGGCCACGATCCGGAACAGGACCACCCCCCAGCGCCGCATGGTCATGGCCCGCACGTCGACGATTAGAGACCAGGCCGATCCGACCACCACCAGGGTGAACACGGCGAAGCCGCCGGCCGGGTGCCAGTTCCACAGAACGTCTTCGGCGGCCTGGGGGCGGGCGATGGCCTGGTATCCGGCGCTGGCCACCACCGAGGCGGCCGCAGTGGCCAGCACGCCCCAGGTGAAGATGGTGTGGGCATCGGTGGAACGGTCCGCCGCGTAGCGGGCCAGGGCCACGGGCAGGCCTAGCCCGGCCAGGTACACCACGAACAGCGACGACGTGTAGAGGGCGGTGGCGTCACCGAAGGTGTGCTTGGGGTCGAGTTGGGCGACGAGGAGCGAGAACACCATTCCGCCCACGCCCTGGGCGGCGGCGCCGAGCACCAAGACGCTGGACCCGGTGATGAGGTGACGATGGCCGCCACCGCGCTCGCGCAGAGTTCGTCGGGCCGCGGTCTGGTCGGTGGCGTCGGCCGCGATCTCGGGGGCGCCCGGTGCGACCGTGGCGGAGGAGGTCGAGTCGGTCACAACGAATCCACAATACGGGGTGGACTCGGCGGTCAACGATCTTGACCGGCGGGTCAAGTTTGGGCGTACCCTGGCCTGGTGACCACCACCGAGGCCTCGCCGTCGTCAGCGGGACCCGTCGGATCCGGCGCCCAAGACGTCGAGATCCCGAGGGCCCGACTCCGCTCGGAGCCCGTCACCGGCTCCTACCCCGGCGCCCGTCGACCCGACCGCTTCCGGGTGGTGGACGGCGACGGCCTGGCATTGGCGGCCTGGGAGTGGGGTGACGCAGACGCACCTCCGATCCTCATGGCTCACGGAGGCTTCGACTTCGCGGGCACGCTCGACGGGTTTGCTCCACTGCTCGCCGATGCCGGTTGGCGGGTGGTGTCCTGGGATCAGCGCGGCCACGGCGATTCCGAGCATGCATCGCTGTACTCCTGGGATGCCGACCGGCGAGATGCTCTGGCCGTGCTGGACAGCATCGGTCCGGCCCCCATCCCCCTGGTAGGTCACTCGAAGGGCGGGGCGCTCCTCCTGGCTCTCGCCGATGCCGTACCCCACCGGGTCAGCCACCTGGTCAACCTCGACGGGTTGCCCTCCAGCCGGTCCTGGCCCGATGTAGCCGAGCACAACCGGACCAGCATGCGCCGCAGTGAGCTGGCCGGTTGGTTGGATCATCGTCGGGCCGCGGGGACCAAGGTCCGCAAGCCGGGCACCGCGGCCGAGCTGGCCGAACGCCGGGGTCGCATGAACCCGCGGCTGGACCCGGCATGGCTGGAGTACCTGGTTCCGATCGGTGGATATGAGCGTCCAGACGGGTGGCGGTGGAAGATCGACGCATCAATGCGCATGGGTGGGTTCGGCCCCTGGCGCCCCCAGTGGTCCATGGACCTGTTGCCCTCGATCGGTGCGCCGGTCCTGTGCATCCTCGGCTTGGACATCGAGCTCATGGGTTGGGGCACGTTGCCCGAAGACATCGAACCGATGCTTCCGAGCCGGGGGCTGTTCATCCCCCTTGAAGGAGTCGGGCACTTCGTCCACGTTGAACAGCCCCGACTGGTAGCGGACCACGTGTTGGAGTTCTTGTCATGACCACCGTGACCCTCCGCCATGTTCGAACCGAGTTGGCGCTCCACCGGCTGCGCCCGTCGCTTCCCGGGGCAGCGTGGGGGCGGCCGCTGCTGCTCCTGCACGGCCTGGGTGAGCACACCCCATCGACCCCTCCTCCAGTGACCGACATCTGGACCGGTCCGGTGTGGGGACTCGACCTCACCGGCCACGGCCGTTCGAGCATGCCCAAGGGGGGCGGATACACAGCGGAGGCCCTGATGGCCGATGTCGACGTGGCGTTGGCCCACCTGATCCCCGACGACGACTCCCCGCCGGTCACGGTGTTGGGACGTGGCCTCGGTGGCTATGTCGGCCTTCTCATCGCTGGCGCCCGGCCCGAACTGGTTGCAGGCGTGATAATCGCCGACGGTCCCGGGTTGGCCGGTGGAGGGCCGGCACCTCATTCATCGGCGGTCATCAGGACGCGGCTGGGCACCCCCACGGGTGGAACCCCCGATCCCTATGCCCTGGTGGAGCTGACCCGAGACGTCCGCCCCGGCGACTACGCCACCGCCTATGTGCGCCAAGCGGTGGAGTTCGGTCGGGTGGACAAGCCGGTGGCGGTGGCCACCCGGTCCCGCCCGCCGTGGCTGGAGGCCATCGCCTCCGAGCCGGGGGTCGTGGTCGAAGGGATAGAGGCGGCACTGGACCGATACGGGCGCTGACCAGCTCGAGATGTGACCGTCACATGGGGTCTGGCCAGCCATCGGCTGTCCGGCTCAGGCGGTGCGGGCGACCACGAAGTCGGCCAGGTCGGTGAGGGCCCGCCGCACCTCTGTGCCGGTGTCGAGCTCATCCAACGACGAGATGGCCTGATCGGCCAGTGACTCGATTTCGGCTTCCACCGCACTGAGCGCGCCGGTAGACACCAACACCTCTTGGATCAGGGTGACCTTGTCGGCATCCAGATCGGGGTCGCCAACCAGGTCGAGAGCGGCCCGCTGACCATCGGTGGCTTGCTCGTGGGCCACCGACAACAAGAGCGTGGGCTTGCCTTCCCTCAAGTCGTCCCCCACCGGTTTGCCGGTGCGCGTGCTGTCCCCGAACACGCCCAGGACGTCGTCTCTGAGCTGAAAGGCTTCTCCGAGCGGGTCGCCGTAGCGGCTCAACGCCTCGGTCATGTGGTGCCCCCCGGCCAGGACGGCACCCAACTGGAGTGGACGCTCGATCGTGTACTTGCCGGACTTGTAGCGGGCGATCCGCCGGGTACCGGCCCGGTCCCGTCGCCCTTGAGCCGTACCCACCAGGTCCAGGTACTGGCCGACGTTCAGCTCCACCCTCAGCTCGTGCCAGAGCCGAGCCACCTCGGGCGGGCCGTCTGGAAGGAGGAGGTCGGCGTAGACGAAGGCCAGGTCCCCGGCCAGGATGGCGACACCCTCCCCGAATCGGCGATCCTCGCCGGCCCAGGACTGGGACCGATGTCGGTCGATGAACTGACGGTGCACCGCCGGCGCCCCGCGGCGAGAGGCCGAACCGTCCATCACGTCGTCGTGGATGAGGGCGAACCCTTGGAGCAACTCGAAGGCGGCACCGGCGTCCACCACCGCCGGGTCATCTGGGTCGCCACCCGCGGCCCGGAAACCCCAATGGCAGAAGGCGGGCCGCAGCCGTTTGCCGCCGCTTAGGACGAGTCGGCCGAGGGCGTGCAGCGGTTCGTCCAGGTCAGTGTCGAGGGCGGCCCACCGGGACCGTTCCTCGCCGATGAGCCGGGTGATGCGTTCCTCGACGCGGCTTGCGATCAGCGCCAGGTCGGCTGGGATCGGGGAGAGGTCGGCGCCGGCCATGACCGCCAACCCTACGGCCGCTCCGCCACGCCCACGCCATCGTTGGGGCCTAGTACCCCTACCCTCAGGTGATGAGACCGGCCCGGGTGATCGCCGTAGCGGTGTCCACTGTCGCCCTGTTGTCGGCGTCGCCCGGATGCAGCCGGACCGAGTTCCAGGACCGGACCGCCGAGGTGACGCTCGGCGACACGCTGATCACCTTCGACCTGGAGGCATGCGGGCTTGACGGCACCACCGTGTTCCTGGTCGGCCGAGGTGCGGGTGGGAGCGTCCTGCAGATGGTGATGGAGGTGGAAGACGACGGATCTTCTGGTGTCGTAGATGGCACCGGCCTGTCGGTGGATCGGGGCAGCCAGTTTCACGAAGCCTTCGGGTCCGCGGCCTGGAAGGCCCGCGGTGAGTCTGGTCCCGCGCCAGGTTCGATCGACTGGGCCCGCCTGCGCGGTAGTCGGATCCAAGCCGGTGGAACCCTGGAAGCCGGAGTCTCGGCCACCTCATCGGTACCGGCCGATGCACTGCCCGACGACACCGACGTCCCCTTCACGGTGGACGCCCGCTGCGACCTCCAGGATCGGAACGGCTAGCCGGCAGTTCAGCCTGGATCCGCCGTAAGGCAGAACCCCCGTCCGATCGGTGTGTCGAGGCTCAGCTTGGGGGTTCGAGGTCGGCTACTACCGCTTGGACTTGGGCTCGAGCGGTGACGATGCGGTTGCGGCAGTGGGACACCAGCTCGGCGGCTCTGGCCACGTCGTCTGCCACCCGGTCCACGTCGGGCTCGTCGTGCTCCAATCGGTCCAAGATGGACTCAAGTTCGGCCAATGCCGCGGCATAACCCATCTCGGAAGCAGGGGTGAGGTCAGTCATCGGAGGTCTCCTGAAGCGATGGGGTGGCAGCGTGGGGGCCGCCGGTAGCTGGGTCGACGGCGGCTTGGACGCCGTCGGGGGTGACGGTGCTGGTGACCGAACCGTCGACCAGCCGGGTGTGGATCATCGATCCCGGCGCCAGGTCGGTCACCGAGCGAATGGCCCGGCCGTCGGGGCCGGTAGTGATCGACCAACCCCGTGCCAGGGCCAGGGCCGGGTCGTGAGCTCGGGCCCGAGCGGCCAACCCGTCCAGGTCTCGGTCAGCCCGCTCCATGGTGCGAGTGGCGGCCCGGGTAGCTCGGGACCCGATCTGGTCGAGCCTCACCTGGTGGCCTTGCAACGTTCGGTTCACGCCGCGGCCGATACGGGCCGTGCGCAGGTCGAGTCGCCGTTCTGCCTCGCCAGCGGTGGCCAGCGCGGCCTGGCGGGTGGCGACCCAGGTGCCATCCAACCGGGTCAGGAACGTCCGAACCCGATGGACAACGGCGGCGGCCGCGGCAGTGGGCGTCTTGTGGGAGCTGTGGGCCACCTCGTCGGCCACCGAGCGGTCGATCTCGTGACCGATTCCGGTGAACACCGGCACCGGGCTGGCGGCGATGGCTCGGGCTATGGCCTCGTCGTCGAACACGGCCAGGTCGGTGGTGGCCCCACCACCTCGCACCACCATGGCGACGTCGACGAAGCACTCACCGGTGTTCACCGCATTGGTCAGTCGCTCCAGTGCTCGGACCACCTGAGGGGCAGCCTCGACCCCTTGCGTTCGGACGTCGAGCAGCCACACGTCGAAGGCAAACCCGCTGCCTTCCAGTTCGGCCATGACGTCGGCGTGCGCCGCGGTACCGGTGCTGGTGACGACGGCCAGCCGCAGCGGGACCATCGGGAGCGGTCTGGTGGCGTTGTGGGTCAACAGCCCCTCGGCCTTGAGAGCAGCCAGGACCCGGTCCCGGTCGGCCTTGAGGCGGCCCAAGGTGAACTCGGGGTCGATGGCGCTCATCCGGAGCTGGAGCACACCCCGGGGCTCGTACCACCGGAGCCGGGCCTGGATCCGAACCTCGATCCCGTCCTCCATGCGGACCCCGCCCCCGGCCCGTTTGATCTGGTTGTTCACCACCACCCGCTCTGGGGCCAACAGGGTGACCGCCACCATCGAACGGGGAGTGGCCCCGGCCGGGCACGGCTCGACCAGGTCGAAGTACACGTGGCCGTTGGCAGATCGGTTCAGGTTGCGGATCTGCCCGCTGACCCACAGATCAGTGGGGAAGGCCCGGGCCGCGACCCGAGCGATGCGGGCTGCCAACTCGGCCACGCTGAGCGTGTCGGTCCGGCCGACGTCACGGTCGAACAGCGCACCACTTTCGGGGCTGGGGGTCGGGTCGGTCACGGGCGGCACGGTACCCGCGGTCGCCGACGTCGAAGCGGCTCGGCCAGCAACGCCCGGTGGATGGGTCACGCCTGGTCCGCCTCACGTTCGAGTAGCGCCTCGCTGGGAAGACCTCGGTTCGAATCGTGTTTCCTGGGCCACACATCGCCCGCTCGTCTGCGAAGCGACGAGGGCCGCACCCCAAGCTCGGAGTGCGGCCCTCGTTCTCGGACAAACCACCTCACCCATGGCGCGGAGCCCGGGTCGGCGGTGTGGTGGCGTGGTCGATCAGCTGGCCAGGTTCTGGGCCACGAAGTCCCAGTTCACCAAGTTGGCCAGGAAGTTGGAGATGTAGTCGGGGCGGGCGTTGCGGAAATCGATGTAGTAGGCGTGCTCCCACACATCGATGGTGAGCAGGGCCTTGACGCCGTGCTTGAGGGGCAGATCGGCGTTGGCGGTCTTCTGAATCTTGAGCCCACCGTCGTCCACCAGCCAGGCCCAGCCCGAACCGAACTGGGTCTTGGCGGCGTCGGAGAACTCGGTGGCGAAGGCGTCGAAGGAGCCGAAGGCCGAGTTGATGGCGTCGCCCAGCTCGCCACCGGGGGTACCGCCGCCGGTGGGCGACAGGCAGTTCCAGTAGAAGGTGTGGTTCCAGACCTGGGCCGAGTTGTTGAACAGGGGCCCGGCGTCGGCGGCGAGGATGATCTCCTCCAGCGACGAGTCGGCGTGCTCGGTGCCGTCGATCAGCCCGTTGAGGACGTTCACGTAGGCGGCGTGGTGCTTGCCGTAGTGGTAGTCGATGGTCTCCTTCGAGAGGCCCTTGCTCTCGAGGGCATCGGGGGCGAAGGGCAGCGGCGGCAGCTCGATGGCCATGGGGGTTCCTTTCGGAGGGACGGTTTCAGCGCGGCGTTGACCCTACCGCCGACGTCCCCCACTCCGAACCAGACGGTGGATCTCGGTCCTCAGGCGCCGGCGTGTTCGCGGACGAGCGTTCGGTACAGGTCGGCGTAGAGTCCGTCGGCGTCCATGAGGTCGATGTGTCGGCCTTGTTCGACTAGGCGTCCGTGGTCGAGGACCAGGATCCGGTCGGCGTCGACGATGGTGGACAGGCGGTGGGCGATCACGATGGCGGTGCGTCCCTCCAGGGCATGGGCCAGGGCCTCCTGCACTGCGGCTTCGTTCTCGCTGTCGAGGTTGGAGGTGGCCTCGTCGAGGATGACGATGGCCGGGTCCTTCAGCAGCATCCGGGCGATGGCCAACCGTTGCTTCTCGCCACCCGAGAGCCGGTAGCCCCGCTCGCCGACCACGGTGCGATACCCGTCGGGGAGGGCGGCGATCACATCATGGATACGAGCCGCTCGGGCCACCCGCTCCAGGTCGGCGTCGGTGGCTTCGGGGCGGGCGTAGCGGAGGTTGTCGGCCACCGATTCGTGGAACAGGTGGGGGTCCTGGCTGACCACACCGATCGCCGAACGGAGCGAGGCTTGCGTGAGATCGCGTACATCGTGGCCGTCGACGCGCACCGAACCGTCGGTGACGTCATAGAGCCGGGGGATGAGTTGGCTGATGGTGGTCTTGCCGGCACCCGATGGCCCGACCAGCGCCACCAGCTCACCGGGTTCGATGGTGAACGTGACGTCGTGAAGGACCGGCCCGGCCCCGATGTCGGGGGCGGCGAGTTGAGCTGCGCTCTCCAACGAGGTGATCGAGGCATCCATCGCGCTCGGGTAGGCGAAGGTGACGTGATCCAGTTCGACCCGGCCCCGGGGTGTGGGTAGAACTCGAGCATCGGGCCGGTCGGTGATGGGGTTGGGTGAGTCGAGGACCTCGAACACCCGGTCGAATGACACGAAGGCGGTCATGAGGTCGACGCGGGCGTTGGTGAGACTGGCCAGAGGTGAGTAGATCTGGGTGACCAGCACCCCGAGGGCCACCAAGGTGCCGGTGCTGATCGAACCGGAGATCACCTGGCGACCACCCACCAGGTAGATGACGGCGGTACCCACCGCCCCGACCAAGGTGAGAGCGGTCATGAAGGTACGGCTGTACATGGCGCTGCGAACGCCGATGTCTCGCACCCGACCAGCCCTGGCCGAGAACCCGTCTGCCTCCCGGTCGTGGCTGCCGAACAGCTTGACCAGCAGCGCCCCCGACACACCGAAGCGCTCGGTCATGGTGGCGTTCATCTGAGCGTTGAGGTCGAAGCCCTCGCGGGTGATTCCGGCCAGTCGCCGGCCGACGCGCTTGGCTGGCAACAGGAACACCGGCAACAAGAGCAGCGACAGCATCGACAGCCGCCACTCCAGGACCACCATGGCTCCGAAGGTGGTGGCCAGGGTGACCACGTTGGACACGACGGTCCCCAGCGTTCCGGTGACGGCCCGTTGGGCACCGATGACGTCGTTGTTGAGACGGCTGACCAGAGCCCCGGTCTGGGTGCGGGTGAAGAAGGCGATGGGCTGGCGCTGAACGTGGTCGAACAGGGCGCTGCGAAGGTCGTAGATGAGTCCTTCGCCGATGGTGGCCGACAGCCACCGTTCCACCAGACCGAGCGCCGCGCTCATGAACGCGGTTGCCACCATCAGCCCGGCCAACACCATCACCTGGTCCCGGTCGGCGTCGGGGATGGCGTGGTCGATGATCCGACGGATCACCAGCGGTGGGGCTAGGCCCAGGAACGACTGGACCACGACCAGGGTCAAGAAGGCCGCCACCCGACGCCGGTAGGCACGGGCGAATCGCCAGACGCGCCGGATCAGCCCGGGGGTGAGGGTCACGCCGGCCACCTTGGTGGGGTCGGAGTGCATCATTTGGAACACGGCGCTCGAACTCATCTGATCGGAACGATACGGCCAGGCTTCGACGGTGCCTCCGCCTTTGCCTTGGCCAGGCGTTCATCACCCGACGCGCCCGGAGTGCCCGGCGGTCAGGCTTCGCCGCGCTCGTCGGCTCTTGGTGACCGTGGCCCGAGGGAGCTCACCGGTTCAGTTCGGGTCGGTAGTGGGCGACGGGTAGAGCCGCCCGAACACCGCGCCCAGGGTTTCGAGGTCGTGGGGTCCCAGGTGATCCAGGAAGTGAGTCCTGACGCTGGCGACGTGGTGGGGGGCGGCCTGCTCCAGAAGTTCTCGGCCGCGGGCGGTGAGCACGGCGTACTGACCTCGCCGGTCTTCTGGGCATGAGATGCGCTCCACCAGGCCGCGGTCTTCGAGGCGGGCGACGTGGTGGGAGAGGCGACTGCGCGACTGGGCGGACTGCTCGGCCAGATCGGCCATCCTGAGCTGGTTGTCGGGTGAGTCGGACAGGGCGACCAGCACGCCGTAGTCGTCGCCACTGAGACCGTGCGGCTTCAGGTCCTGGTCGAGGGCGGCGAAGAGGTGGCGGGTGCCGTGGATGAAGCTCCTCCAGGCCGCGATCTCGGTGGAGTCGAGCCATCGGGTTTCGACGGTGGGCTCGTGGGCTCGGTGGGCTCGGTGGGCTCGGTCGTGGGTCCCATGGAAATCAGCCTACCGAGGAATAGTTGACAGATCAATGAAGTTGAGAGATAGTGATTGCACTCGCAACTATCGAACCTTCACCTACTGGAGACGAACCATGACCACCCCCCAGATCCCCGCCGGCACCTGGACCATCGATCCCTCCCACTCCGAGGTGGGCTTCAGCGTCCGTCACCTCATGGTCAGCAAGGTGAAGGGCACCTTCGAGTCCTTCACCGGCACCCTCACCATCGGTTCTCACCATCAAGGGCACGACCTTGCCCGTCGAGCTCGACCTCGAGTTCAACGGCACCCACCCCGACCCCTGGGGCGGCACCCGTGCCGGGTTCTCGGCCGAGACCGAGATCAGCCGCAAGCAGTTCGGCGTCGACTTCGAGGTTCCGATGGACGGCCCCGGCGTCGTCGTGGGCGACAAGATCAAGGTGTACCTGGAGGTCGAGGCCGTCCTCCAGGCCGACTGAGTCCCTTCCGTCCTCCACTCGGGGGTCGGCGTCCGCACCCGGTCAGTTCCGTCCTCACCCGGTCACGCCGTCACCCACTGAAATCGAAGAAACCCCCGGCCTGGGCCGGGGGTTTCTTGGTGGCGGAGGGTGTGGGATTTGAACCCACGGTGAGCTTGCACCCACAACGGTTTTCGAGACCGTCCCATTCGTCCGCTCTGGCAACCCTCCGTCAGGTGACGCTACTCGGATCGCAGGAGGCGGCCCAACTGATACCGATAGGTAGTAGGGCTTGGCGGCGGACAGGTTCGTGGTCGCCGTCGCGGCTTCGGTTCAGGACCCTCACAGGCGAGAACGACGATCGTTGAAGTCCTCGTCGGTGAGGATGCCGATGTCGACCAGCTCCTTTAGGTGGCGGATGGCATCGGCGGTGGGCACACCCTTGGAGCCGGCGGGGTTTGGGGTGCGAAGATCGGCCAGCGCATGGCGCAGACCGGTGGCATCAGCCGGCTTCACACCCTTGATCGTGAGCCGGCGGTGCGTGGATCCGGTGATCTTGACCGTCACCGATGTGAGTCGCTTGGTGACCTTGACCTTGGCGATTGTGTCAATGGGCATCCGCCCGTCCAGGCGGCCGGTTGCGTCGATCACCTCGAGGCGGTCCGGCCACACCATTATCCGGCCCCCGGCTGAGTCGATGTCTCCCCCGATCGGCGAAACCTTGGCCTCGAAGTACGGCGCCTCGCCCGGCTTGTCTGAAGCGGGCTCGGCGGGCGTGGCGGGTGCGTCGCCGGTGGACAAGCGAAGAGCGGCCTCCCGCCGCTGTCGGGCCAGTCGTTGTTCGACCGACTCGCTCGGGTTCTCCCCGTCAGATGGGGTCTGGTCTGGTGGCGCTTGGCTCATCTCAGGGTCCTTGCGGTAGGTCCGGTCGTAGTCGCTGCGAGGTTGACCAGACCGAGGCTTTGCCTCGGTTCAACCACGCCGTGCTTGTGGGGCGGCACGCCTGTCTGCTCGCCTCCTTGGTCATCTCCACAAGAAGCGGGGCTCGCGGGACCGGACCCCTCGGGACATGAAGATGACAGCGAGCAACTGGCCGTAGATGACGTGGACCAGCCACATGAAGGGTTGGTTGGCGTCCTGGAAGGCATGGAAGTAGAGCGGCGAGAGGATCTGGAAGTTGATGGCGTAGATCAAGATCCCGTAGAGGCCAGCAGAAACCAGCAGCGTCGCGTTGGTGCGCATCCGGGGAACGAACTGAGCGAAGATCATGCCGTAGGCGGCCGACAGCGCCAGGTGTACAAGTACGCCTACAGCCACGTTGGCCGTACCGTCGGCGACAGACCCGCTTCCCGTAGCCACGGTCGAAATCATCAACAACGCGGCTTTCCCGGGGGCGTCGAGGGTCGTGGTGAACCAGATGACGAAGATGGCGAACACCGCGCCGCCCACCTCCCCGGCCACGGCCCCGCGCACGGTTCGGCTGAGCTGGGAATCGGGTTCGGCAAATCGCTGCTTTGCGAGCTCGCCGCTCGCCACCTCAGTTGGCATCGAGTCTCCTCCCATGCCCGTGATGGGCCTCCTCGGCCGGTGTCGGTTTGTCGGGGTTGTGTCTCCACCAGGGCAAGCCCTGGGACATTACCGATCGATGTGGCTAACGCCACACGCGAAGCAGAAATCGGGGAGTGTTGAGACCGCTCGTTACCGTTGCATCGTGCCCGAACCGGACCCCTCTTACGACCACTATTGCCAGGCAATGGGGGAAGCGCTGGCCGAGGCGCATCAGGCCGAGGTCAAAGGTGACGTGCCCGTGGGGGCAGTGGTGATGGTCGACGGGGAGATCGTGGCCCGGGCCCACAACGAGCGGGAGGCGTCGGGCGATCCGACCGCACACGCCGAGGTTCTGGCCATTCGGCGGGCGGCCGAGGCGGTCGGCGGTCGACGTCTTCACGACGCAACCCTGGTGGTCACCCTGGAGCCGTGCCTGATGTGCGCCGGTGCGATCTGGGCGGCTCAGGTCGGCACCGTGGTGTTCGGTGCTGCCGACCTCAAGGCCGGGGCCACCGGGTCCCTCTACAACTTCGCCGTCGACCCCCGCCTGAACCACATGACCAAGGTCGTACACGGGGTGCGGGCCGAAGAATCCGCCCAACTCCTCACCGACTTCTTCGCCGCCCGTAGGCCTTGACCAGCGGTGACGTCAAACACGGGAGTCGCGGGCAGCGTAGGTGGGCGATCCGTCAGGACATCTGGCTCGTGACATCGGAGTCACCGGAGGCGCGGTTGTACCGGTCCGGCTCAACTGGGAGCCGGACCCGCCGGGACCTGCTGGCGCGTGCTGTCGTCCCCAGAGGTGCTCGTGTGGGCCCGGTGATGGGCGTCGTTGTAGGCGGCGACGATCTCGGGCCGTAGCCGGCCCTTGGCGGCGACCGGCAAACCCTGCTGGGTGGCCCAGGCGCGGATGGAAGCAGTCGACGGCGGTGCTGGCTCGAGGGGTACTGCCAGTGGGAGGACATCGGTCAACTCCCTCGCAACCGTGTCGCTGAGGTGGTGCTCGAGCGCGGCACCGAGGAAGCGGTAGGTCCACTCCTGGGCGAGGGGTCGTGTCTCACCGAACACGATCGGTACGTCGGGAAATCGGACCTGAGCTTCGGCGAGACCCTCTGCGATCGTCGCCGGTCTGACATGAACGAGCTTGAAGATCGCCGAGTACCGATCCTCGACGACCAGAGCAGATCTCGGTACGTCGGCCAGCGCGGCGAGCACGTATCGGAGCTTGCCCCCGGTCATGGTGGACACGAGGTCCGGGAGGCTTTTCCGCTCGACCGAGGCGATGAGCTTGCCGTCGACCTCGACCCCGTAGTCGCCAGCGGTCAAAGCCGTTCGTGCGATGGTCGCCTGCTGTTGGTTGAAGCGCCAGGGTCGTTGCTCGTGGCTGTCGACGAGGATCTCGAGGACATGGCCAGAAGCTCGTTTGGTCGGGATCGTGACGTTCGGTCGGGCCTGCCGGCTGGTGCGTGCCGATTGCCAGAAGATGACGTCGCGACCCCGCGCCTTGGCGAACACGAACTGGGACCGATTCTCCCGCCCGCGTTCTAGGACCAGGTCGATCGCCGCTCCCCGGCGGGAACACGATCTCACCGGCACCCGCTCGATTATCTCCGGTGCTGATGGCCATCCCGCTGCGGGGTGGCAGTACAGCTTGGCGGTACGAGGCCAGATCTCCCTGACCTTCAGCACGATGCCGTCAGGTCCGGAGAGGGAGCCGGACCAGATAGGGCAGGGAAGAGTCCTCCTCGGGGTTCCGTGCGATGACGAAGTCGTCGATAGAGACGGTGTGCCGCCCCTCGCCCTCGGAGTGTCCGAACCCCGTGCTCACCTGTCCATTATCCCCGATCGACGAGCCCGCGCTCGGGTTGCCCGAGCACACGGACTGAGAAAGCGAAGCAACGATCGCTGGATGGCTCAGGCCGACCCGTCGTCTCACACGGCGATGACGGTCAGCCCCGAGCTGAGCGGGCTACCTAGTCGGCGGTCTCGGTGCCGGCTTCGTTGGCCAGATCGTTCTGATGGGGGTGCCGTCGGCCAGGGTGGTGGCGTCTCCTCGAACGTGGATCACCACCTCGGCCGACGTTGTTGCCGCCGTTGGTGGCGATCTCGGCCAGTGCGTCGGCTCGTTGTTGGGGCAGTGACGCGCCTGCGGGCGCGGCCGATCGGGTGACATGCGCGTCGATCACCGC
The DNA here is from genome assembly GCA_016702505.1 of Microthrixaceae bacterium. Taxonomy (NCBI): domain Bacteria; kingdom Bacillati; phylum Actinomycetota; class Acidimicrobiia; order Acidimicrobiales; family Microthrixaceae; species Microthrixaceae bacterium. The sequence goes on along the minus strand of JADJDU010000004.1, from coordinate 76,739 downwards.
GCACACCGCGCCGGCGGTGGCGGGGGCGAGACTGGCGGTGATGGTGACCATTCCGTCTGGTTCGGTGCGCCAATTGAGGTCGAATCGACATGAACCCCTCTGTTGGCCCCAGCGACAGGTGCCGAGGTCTCATCGAAATGGCGCACGGCAGCGCCACGCAGACGGGTTCGCAGCCGGGTGAAGATCACCCTCGCAGCGACGGCGACCGGACTTATCCGCTCGGGTCCTAAGGGACGTGCGGGCGGAACGCAGGCCCACGCTCCCGGCCATGCAGGGGTCTGTCAGGGAGAAGAAGCACGTCCCCGCCCGACTGAACGGCGGGCGGGGACGTGCTTCACCTAACTGGCGGAGAGGGTGGGATTCGAACCCACGGTGAGTTTCCCCACACACGCTTTCCAAGCGTGCCGATTCGGCCGCTCTCGCACCCCTCCAGGGTGTTGCTTTTCCGGTCGCACCCGCAGGAGGCGGCCAGGCGATCTGCGGCACACCTCAGACACCGCTGAGAGCTGCTGCCTTCCGGCCCTGACTCGGTTCACGGGCTGTGGTTGCACAGGACCCGGCCGCCACCTGCGGGTGCGAACGGACCCACACAATACCCGGTTTCGATCCTGCCGCGTTCATCGTGACCTCGCTGACAACCCAGCGTGACCTCGCGCGACCGCGCCCGTCCCGGACCGGGCAACGCTGTCGGCGAGGATCGGTAGGGTGACGGGCGATGGCCTACCAGTCTCTCTACCGCCGCTACCGACCGCGCCGCTTCAGCGACGTGCGGGGCCAAGAACAGGTGGTCCGGGCGCTGCGCAACGCGGTGCGTGACGACCGGGTGGGTCACGCCTATCTGTTCAGCGGGCCGAGGGGAACGGGAAAGACATCCACCGCCCGGATCCTGGCCAAGGCGCTCAACTGCGAGCAGCTCGCCGACGGCGAACCGTGTGGCACCTGCGATAGCTGCACCTCGATCGACTCAGGCACGTCCTATGACGTCCAGGAACTAGACGCTGCGTCCAACAACGGCGTGGAGAACGTCCGGGAGCTGGTGGGACGGGCCAACCTCGGCTCGCCGGGCCGCACCAAGGTGTACATCCTCGACGAGGTTCACATGCTCACCGCTGCGGCATCGGCGGCACTGCTCAAGACTTTGGAGGAACCGCCCGACCACGTGGTGTTCGTGCTGGCCACCACCGATCCTCACAAGGTTCTGGCCACCATCCGCAGCCGGACCCAGCACTACGAGTTCCACCTGCTGTCAGCCGACGAACTTGCCGAGCACGTGGCCTGGGTGATCCACGACGCTGGCCTGGAGCTGGACCCCGAGGTCATCGATCCGGTGGTGCGGGCCGGGGCAGGCTCGGCCCGAGACACGCTCTCGGCACTCGACCGGGTGGCCGCGGCGGGCGGTGTGGTTGACGACTCGGCTTCTGCGGTCGATCTGGTCAACGCCATTGCCGCCGCCGATGCCGGCCGTGCCCTGGTAGCGGTGGCCGATGCTCTCGGCTCGGGTCGAGATGCCCGAGTCTTGGGCGAAGAGGTGTTGGCCCGGTTGCGCGACGTCTTCTTGTTGCGAATGGGGGGCGGGCACCGACCACCTCCCGGCCGGTGACCTGGAGCAGGTCCAGGCCTGGGCTGATCAGCTCGGAGACAGGGCTACCACCCGAGCCTTGGAGGCGATCGGTGATGCCCTCTTGGAGATGCGCCAGGCCCCTGATCCGCGCATCCCACTCGAGGTTGCGGTGGTGAAGCTCACCCGGGTCGACGGGGACTCTTCGGTGGCGGCGTTGGAGGCCCGCATCGCTCGCCTCGAAGACTCTTTGGCCTCGTTGGCCAGCGGCGTCCCGCTGAACAGCTCCGGTTCTGGTGGAGGGCCGACCCCTGGCGGAAGGGGTGGTCCACCATCGACCGCTGCCGCATCGGCCAAACCGGTGCCGGACGCTCCGCCGTCCGCTGCCACTGCGGCACCCGGCGCTGGGTCGCGTGGCGGAGCCCAGGGACCAGCGGCTGGTCGCAGCGGAGGCCGACCCGCCGACGCGGCCCGGGCCGAGCTGGCAGCTCGCCGGGCGGGCAAGGCGCCTTCGTCGTCACCGCCTCCGGCTGCACCAACCCAAACCCCCCCGGCACCGCCGACGTCACCCGCGCCTCCTCCCCCGTCTCCATCTGCGGGAAGCTCGGCGCCAACCGCGCCGCCGGAGTCACCCGGTCCCCCAGCGTCCCCTCTGCCGGCTCCCACGACATCGCCGGCCGAGTCGGGTAGTGCAAGCCCTCTCACCCTCGACGACATCGTCGATATCTGGCAGGACATCCCGGGCCTGGGGGGGCTGACCAAGGGAATGTTCGCGGCTGGAACCGTGGTGTCGGTTGCGGGCGATGAGGTCACGGTCAGCGTTCCCAACGACGTACATCGCCAGAAATGCGAGCAGAAGAAGGCAGACGTCGAGGTCGCCCTGTCGGCGGCGCTGGGCTCGCCGGTCCGCTTGAGCCTGGTGGCCGGCGATACCGGGGCCGGGCCGGCACCCGGTGGCGGGTCAGTGACCGGAGGTGACCGGCGGCCATCGACGCCCACCGAGGTGACCGATGACTTCGATCATCTTCAGGGGGAAGATGTACACGACCTCGACGATGCCCCCGACGCGTCGGTGGGTGGGGTCCAAGCCCTGACCGAAGCCTTCCCCGGCGCCACCTTCGTCGAAGGTTCCTGACCGTGTGCTCCACCCTGCCCCACATCCCGATGCCTGCCCGATCTCGGAGGTTCCCCATGTCTGACCCCGATGCCATTCCCGCCGACGACGTGATCGCGGCCGCGGCCGACGACCTGATCGACATAGACGGCGCTCCCGACAACCCCCTGGCCGCGGTGCTCGGCGGCGGAGGCTTCGACTTCGGAGCCCTCCTGGAGCAGGCCTCGGCCATGCAGGCTCAGCTGGTCGAAGCTCAACAGCACGCCGCCGAGACGCTGATCGAGGGCGTGGCCGGGGGCGGCGTGGTCCGGATCACCCTGTCGGGGGCCTTCGAACCATCAGCGGTGGCCATCGACGCTTCGGCCGTCGATCCCGACGATGTCGAGATGCTCCAGGACCTTGTCCTTGCCGCGCTTCGCCACGCCGTCGAACAGGTCAACGAGCTGCAACAAGGGGCCATGGGCGGGGGCTTCGATCTGCCGGGAATGGACCTGGGAGGGTTCGACCTGGGTGGCCTGACCGGCTCTGCCGACTGAACGGCGGTGTCGGCCTACGCCGGTCCGGTTCAGGACCTCATCGACGAACTCGGTCGTCTGCCGGGGGTGGGTCCCAAGTCGGCCCAACGCATCGCCTTCCACCTTCTCAAGTTGTCCACCGAGGACGCCCTGCGCCTGTCGCGGGCCATCGAGAAGGCGAAGGAGAAGGTGGCCTGGTGCAGTCGCTGCTTCAACCTGGCTGATTCCCCCGAATGTGGGATCTGTCGAGATGACCGACGCGACCCCTCGGTTGTGTGTGTGGTCGAGGATCCCAAGGATGTGGTGGCGGTGGAGAAGACCGGCGAGTTCCGCGGCCGCTACCACGTGCTGCAAGGGGCGTTGAACCCGATGGAGGGAATCGGCGCCGACCAACTCCGCATCCGTGAGTTGATGGCCCGGATCGTGCCCGAGGGCATCCAGGAGATCATCTTGTGCACCAATCTCAACATCGAGGGGGAGGCCACCGCTATGTACCTTGCCCGTCAGTTGGAACCGGCCGGTCTGAAGGTGACCCGCATCGCCAGTGGCCTTCCGGTGGGTGGAGACCTGGAGTACGCCGACGAGCTGACCCTGGGCCGAGCCCTGGAAGGTCGCCGTCAGATGTGACCAACTGGCGGCGACTGACCGCGGCTAGAACGCAACGAAGGGGCGGCCGTTGAGGCCGCCCCTTCGTAAGTTCGAGCGCAGTCGGCGAGCGGCGGGAACCGAGGTTCGCCTACTACCGGGTCTGTCAGCCGGCCACCTGGAGGAGGATGGCGTCGCCCTGGCCGCCGCCGCCGCACAGAGCAGCAGCGCCGAGTCCGCCGCCCCGGCGAGCCAGCTCGAGGGCGAGGGTGAGGGTGACGCGGGTGCCCGACATGCCGAGCGGATGACCGATGGCGATGGCGCCACCGTTCACGTTGGTCACATCGGCGGTGATGCCCAGGTCACGCATGGAAGCGATGCCCACCGCGGCGAAGGCCTCGTTCAGCTCGAAGAGGTCCACGTCGGTCACCGACTTGCCGGCTCGGGCCAAGGCGGCCTCGATGGCGTTGGAGGGCTGGTGCAGCAGCGACGCGTCGGGTCCGGCCACCTGGCCGTAGCCGACGACCTCGGCCAGCGGGGCCAGACCCAGCTCGTCGGCCTTGGCCTTCGACATCATCACCAGGGCGGCGCCACCGTCGGAGATCTGGCTGGCGTTGCCGGCGGTGATGTTGCCGGCCTTGTCGAAGGCGGGGCGAAGCTTGCCCAGGCTGTCGGCGGTGGTGTCACCGCGCACGCCTTCGTCTTCGCTGACCACCAGGGGGTCACCCTTGCGCTGGGGGACCGAGACCGGGGCGATCTCGTTGTCGAAGAGGCCGTTCTTGGCGGCCGCCGCCGCCCGCTGGTGGGAAGCAGCGGCGAACTCGTCCTGCTCCTCGCGGGAGATGCCCTGGGGCTCCTTGCCGCAGTAGGCCTCGGTGCCCGCGCCCATGGCCACGTGGTCGAACTGGTCCCACAGGCCGTCGTACATGAGCGAGTCGACGACCTTCTGGTCGCCGAGGCGGTAGCCGCCGCGGGCACCGGGCAGGAGGTAGGGGGCGTTGGTCATGGACTCCATGCCACCAGCGATCACGATGTCGGCCTCACCGGCCTGGATCATCAGGTCGGCCAGGTAGATGGCATGCATGCCAGAGGGGCACACCTTGTTGACGGTGGTGGCCGGCACACCCATGCCGATCCCGGCCTTGACCGCGGCCTGCCGGGCGGTGATCTGACCGGCGCCAGCCTGGAGGACGTGACCCATGAACACGTACTGCACCTGTTCGGCGGTAACCCCGGCCCGCTCCAGGGCGGCCTTGATGGCGAACCCACCGAGCTCGGCAGCACTGAAGCCAGAGAAGGCTCCCGACAGCTTGCCCACGGGAGTGCGGGCGCCATTGATGATCACGGATCCGGCCATTGGAGTTTCCCCTCAGAGGTTGGCTTGACGGTCCGGTCAAGCGTACCGATGGCATCACCGGATCACCCATCCGGGCGAGGTCAGCGGCTGGGCGCCACCGGGCGCCGGCCGGCGGCGTCGGTGGCCCATCACCCTGGAGCGCACCAACTGGAGCTGGGGAGGATGTCCTCGCGGCCGCGCACCGGGGCGCTGATCTCGGCGCTGAGGGCATCGATGGTGGGGAGCGCCCGCCATCGATGGCGATCTGGTCTCCGCCCCGACCCCGCCACTGGGGGCGGACAGCCGTTGGTCGATGCGGGCCTGGGCCTCGGCCACCAGGCGCAGCGCCGCGGCCTCGGCGGCCGCCAGCACCGGCCTGGGCCTCGGCTGCATGATCTCGGCCTCGGCCTCGGCCGCCCGGCGGATCTCGGCCGCCTCGGCGGTGGGCCCGGTCCACGGCGGCCTGGGCGGCCGCGGCGTCGACCGCCCCGCCACCTGGTCGTCGCCGTGCTCGCCCCGGGCCAGGCGCTGGGACCCGTCGCCGAGGTTGGCGCCGAGACGATCCGCCCGCCACCTCGGCGGCCACCAGGCTCAGGAACTCTCGGACCTCGGTCTGGTCGTAGCCGCGCAGGCCGAAGGAGAACTCCTTGTCCGCGATCTCGTCTGGGGTGAGTGGCATCGGTTCTCCCGGTCCTGGTGGCTGGTGATGCTACCGGTCTGACGGGGTGTCACAGATGGGAGTCGGCAGGCGCGGCTTTCCTAGGATGCGCCGCCATGCAGGCCTTCCTCGACGCCATCCAGGCCGGTGCGTCCGGCGACGACATCGGCAACCTCCCGATCCCGGAGTCCTACCGGGCGGCCTTCGTCAAGCGAGACGAGCAGACCATGTGGGAGGGGGTGGCGTCCGAAGACAAGGACCCGCGCCAGTCGCTGCACGTGGGCGAGGTGGCCACGCCCGAAATGGCCCCCGACGAGGTATACGTGGCGGTGATGGCGTCGGCCATCAACTTCAACACGGTGTGGACGTCCATCTTCGAACCGCTGTCCACCTTCGGGTTCCTCGACCGGCTGGGCAAGGAGTCGGTCTGGGGCGCCCGCCACGCCCTGCCGTACCACGTGGTGGGTTCCGACGCCTCCGGCGTGGTCGTCCGGGTCGGCTCGGCGGTGCGCAACTGGAAGCCGGGCGACAAGGTCACCTTGCACTGCAACTACCTCGACGACCAGGACCCGTCGGCTCACGACGACTCGATGCTCGCCGCCAACCAGCGGATCTGGGGCTTCGAGACCAACTTCGGCGGTCTGGCCGACCTGACGTTGGTGAAGGCCAACCAGCTCATGCCCAAGCCCGCCCACCTCACATGGGAAGAGGCGGCCTGCAACGCGCTGTGCAACTCCACCTCCTACCGCATGATCGTCAGCAAGCACGCCGGCGACCTCAAGCAGGGCCAGGCCGTGCTCATCTGGGGCGCCACCGGCGGCATCGGCGGCTACGCCGTGCAGTACGTGCTCAACGGCGGCGGCACCCCCGTCGGGTGTGGTCTCGTCGGAGAAGCGGGCCAACCTGCTCCGCGAGATGGGCTGCGAGCACGTCATCGACCGTCGGGAAGCCGGCTACCAGTTCTGGAAGGACGAGCACACCCAGGACGAGAAGGAGTGGCGCCGCCTCGGCAAGGACATTCGCAACCTGATCGGCCGCGACGTCGACACGGTGTTCGAACATCCCGGTCGTTCCACCTTCGGAGCCTCGGTGTTCGCTGCGGCCCGCGGTGGCAAGATCGTCACCTGCGCCGCCACCTCCGGCTACATGATCGAATACGACAACCGCCACCTGTGGATGAAGCTGAAGAGCATCGTCTCCTCTCACTTCGCCAACTACAAGGAGGCGTGGGCCGCCAACCAGCTCATCTGCGAGGGCAAGGTCCAGCCGCTGTTGTCCAAGACCTTCTCCCTGGAGCAGACCGGCGAGGCCGCCCTGGCCGTGCACCAGAACCAGATCGAGGGCAAGGCCGGCGTGCTGTGCCTGGCCCCCGAGAAGGGCCTGGGCATCGACGACCCCGAGTTCCGCGCCAAGGTCGGCGAGGACAAGATCACCCTGTTCCAGCGCTTCAGCGCCTAGTCGCAGGAGGCGTCTCGACGCCCCGACCGACAACCTCGGGGTTGATCGGGGCCGTCTGGGTCTAGCGCCAGCTGAACAACGTCGTAGGAACCCCGGCCTGATGGGCTGGGGTTCCTTCGCGTCCCGGGCGTGGCAGGCTTGCGATCCACCGCAGGCGTCACCGCATGGTCGCCACGACCGCGGCCGCCGCACAACGCAGGGAGACACGCATGGGTCTGACCGCCAAGAACCCCTTCGAGGAGGCCGAAGAGCTGAAGGGGGAGGAGTCTCAGCCGGGAGCGCCGGGGGCCAGCGTCGACGTGATCGGCCTCGACCACATCGCCGTGGCGGTGGCCGATCTGGGTGGTGCTCTGGAGCAGTACCGCACCGTGTTCGGCCTGACCGTGGAGACCCGCGAGGTGGTGGCCGACGAGGGTGTGGAGGTGGCGGTGTTGCGCTTGGGCGACGTGGCGCTCCACCTGGTGTCGCCGGTGGACGACGACGCCGACCTGGCCGCGTTCTTGGAAGAGTGGGGCCCGGGCCTGCACCACCTCGGCCTTCGCGTGGCCGACGCGTCCGATGCGGTGGCGGTGATGGAGCGTGAGGGCTACGACGTCGTGGACCAGGTCACCCACCCCGGTGTGGCCGGAACCCGAGTGGCCTACGTCAACCCCCACGACATCGACGGCACCATCATCCAGGTCGTCGAAGGAATCTGAAGCAGGGGTTCTTTGATCGAACACCGATGCGCTCGCTCGGCGGCGAGCCTCACCTTTCAGTGGTGGTCGGTACCGGGTTCGACCAGTTCGACCAGGACGCCGCCGGCGTCTTTGGGGTGGATGAAGTTCACCCGGGACCCGGCAGTGCCGTTCTTGGGCACCTCGTAGAGGAGGCGGACACCACGCTCGCGCAACGTGGCCGACACGGCATCGATGTCTTCGACCCGGTAGGCCATCTGCTGGATGCCCGGACCGCTGCGCTCCAAGAACTTGCCGATGGGCGAGTCGGCCTTCAGCGGGGCGAGGAGCTGAATGCAGCTACCGGAGTCACCCACCGCCAGCATGGCCTCACGAACACCCTGCTCCTCGTTCACCTCCTCGTGCACCGATCGCAGGTCGAAGTTCTTGGCGTAGAAGTCGAGAGCCTCGTCGAGGTCGGCGACGGCGATACCCACGTGGTCGATGGCGGTGAACATGAACCCATTGTGCCCCCCGTGCCGGCCCGGTCGCCCATCGGAGCGGTCTTTCCCGAGAATCGGTCACAGGTGCTGGGTAGGGTTCGCCGATGCTCAGGGGAGCCCGTGTGGCCATGGTCCTGGCGGCCGTGGTCGGCGCGCTGGTGGTGATCGGCAGCGGAACAGGCGCGTCCAGAACCCGCCCGGCGATGGCAGCGGCGGTAGATGACCTCGAGGGGAGGTTCCTGACCACTAGGCCGTCGGTCGGTCCGACCTGGGTGGCCGACCTGGCCGGGTCGGGCACGGCCGAACGGATGATGCTGCGGACGTTGCAGGGCCTGGTGAACCGTCGTTCGGCTCAGCTGTACCTGAAGGACCCTGGCGACAGCGGCGCGCAGCGGTGGATCGATGAGTACCAGAGCCGGGGTCTGGTCACGGTGGTCGACACGCTCACCGTGAACGAGGTGCTCGACCGATTCGCCGGCGAGGCGTCGGGCTACGTGCTGGCCACAGAGTCCGAACCGTGGACGATGACCGCGGCCGCCACCATCGCCGCCGCCGACGGCGCGGTGGTCGCCACCCCAGACCTGGTCCCGAGCCTGGAAGCCCGGGGTCTGGGCCTCCTGGACGACCTGCGCGGCCGATGGCCCGACGCACCCGCGGCCTACGAAGAGGTGATCGGGGACTACCGAGACCGATTGCCCTACAAGGGGATAGCGGTGATGGAAGCCGGTGACGCCAGCTGGGACTTCACCTCCCAGCAGGGCATTCCCACTGTATTCACCAGGCCGAACTCCCCAGACTGGGCTCGGGTATCCGCGCTCATCACCGCGTCGACCCCGGGTCATGCCGTGTACGGGTACCTATCCGACACGGGGGAGGAAGAGGCCGCGGCGGTGGCAACCTTGTCGGTGAACGGTCAGTTCCTGATCCCAACCGATACCAGCCGGAACCTTTCCTTCCACATCGCGGTTGGCGCCGATCGACCCCGGGCCCGGGCCGCGGTCCCCGAGCTCGACGGCGTGGCCCCCTGTAGCTCGGATCAGCTCAACGTGGTCGTGGCGATCAGCGACGGAGACAACCTCAACGTTCCGCTGAGCCGCTACTCGCGCCCCGGCGGGTGGATGAGTCCCCGTCGGGGCGACATTCCCCTGGGCTGGTCGATCGGCCCGCAACTGGCCATCCTCGCTCCCACGGTGTGGGACACCTACGTCGATCAGGCCAGCGAGCGAGACGAACTGGTCGGAATCATCGGGTACGGCTATGCCGCGCCTCCGCTCCTACCCGACCCGGCCGCCTTCTACCGTGACTCGTTCTCGTTGATGGACCAACTCCAGATGTCCAGCTTCTGGTCGCTGGGCGGGGGCCTGGAAACCCCCATGGCTGGGTCCTGGACGGCGTTGGATGGCGCCGCTGGTGACGGCCCACCCAACGGGGTTCTCATCGGGTACGGCAACGGCAGCGGAGTCGGCCAGGCGTTCTGGAGCCCGGGCGGAAGGCCAGCGTTCACCTCGGGGGCCTCCTATGCCGACGGACCCGGCGAACTGGCCGCCATGCTTCGCTCCCTCCTGGCCAGACCGGCAGGTGACCGTCCGTTGGTGAACTTCGTGTCCGCTTCGATCTGGACCAGTTCGCTCGACGGTCTGGTCGACGCCCTTATGCCCCTGGAGTCAGACGGCGTGCGCTTTCTGACGCCAGCCGAGGCGTCGGCATGCATGCCCGATCCGGTCGATCCCACCGTCGACCCCAAGCAGGGAGAGTGCCTCCCCGCGGCCGAGCCGACCAGAAGCGGCCTGGCCCTCATCAGCGACACCGTCGCCGGTGAGATCAAGCGGGTGCCCACCGCCGTCGACCTGTCGGTGCGGGCGACGGCCTCCCCGGCGGTGGAGGCGGGTGGGACCATCGACCACGTGCTGACCGCGAACGTGGACCTGGCCGGGTTGGCAGAACGGATCCTCCAGGACCGGGTCCGCCCCGTGGTGGCGGCCAGCTACGGCGAGGAACTGGCGGCCAGCGCCTGGGTCGAGCTCGCCTTCGACAATCTGGTGCTGCGAGTTCCCTTGGCTGACGGGAACTACGCCGAGGGAGTACCCGTCGCGTCATCCACCGGTCCGGCGGCGTCGGCCCGGTGGGCCACCGAAGATCCGCCTGGTCTGGAGGTAGACCTCGGTTCGGTCAGCACCGATTCCCGTTCTCCCAGCGCCGGCTACACCGTCACCGCCGACTGGCAGGCCGTCGCCGGCAGTAGGCCCGAGTCGTGGACGGCGACGCTGCGGCCCGGTGCCACCAGCTTCGACTTGGCCGTGACCGTGGGTGTCTCCCTCGGTGCCGTCAGCGTCACCGGCACCGCCAGCGCGCCATGGTCGTGCCTGCCCGAGTCGGCCCCACTGGCCGACACGCTGGTGTCGGCCGCGGCCGTGCCCGCAACCACCACGACCTCACGCCCCCCGCTGTATCCAGCGCCGCCGTCGTCGTCGGTCCAGCCGTCGACCCCAGCGACTCCGTCGTCGATGGGGTCCTCTACTACGTCTAGCTCCGCGGTCGGTCCGCTCCCGTCGACCAGCGCGCCGTCGTCGACGTCGGGGGTGCCACCCACGACCACCCCGAGACACCCAGATGGTGGCCTGGGAACCACATCAGGTCCGTCGACGCCACAACAGCCGTCGAACCGGCCGGCCCCCGCCCGTCCCGCCTCTGCCCTTCCGGCGTCGCCCTCCTATACCGGCTAGTAGCCGCCGGGCCCGGTGGGGCGGCCTTGGTGACCGGTCAGGAGGGTGTCAGGAGGCGGGTTCGGAACAAGTTGAGGACCAGCTCCAGAGCGTCCCTGGTGGCGGTGCCGGGTTCGTCGATCAGGTGCTCGGTGAGGACCGAATGAGGGGTCATGACCGCGTCGGGATTGGCGTCGGCGTCTTCGAGTTCGACGGCCACGAAGGAGTCACCTAGTTCTCGGCGCAGGAACTCGAACCTCTCGGCCGGTACCAGTCGATCGCTGCGGAACCGAAGCCCGATCACCTCGAGTCCCTCGTTGGCACAACGGTGCTTGACCGCATCCAGCTCGCCGCGGGAGATGTCGATCGAGCACTTCTGGGAGCTGGTGAGCGCCACCGGCATCGAAGGCTGAGACAGGACTGGGGCCAAGATCCGGTCGTCGGCGGCCATGGCCAGGGCAAAGCCGCCGGTGAAGCACATTCCCACCGCGCCGACACCTGGGCCACCGCAGCGGTCGTGCTCGTGGGCCGCCAGAGCCCGCAGCCAGGTGATGACCGGAGACGACTTGCCGGTTGCGAACACCGTGAACTCCCGGCTCACACAGGAGGGCACCAGCGACGAAATCATGTAGGCGGCGCCGGCGGCGGTGGCCTTCCCGTCGGGCACCGGGTCTCGCCCCGGTGCCCCGAACAGGTGGGGAACCACGGCGGTGCACCCGATCGATGCCACCCGGCGAGCGAAGTCCAACACCTTGGGGCTGATGCCGGGCATCTCGGCCATGACGATCACCGCAGGGCCTTCGCCGATGCGGAACACCGTGCGGGTCTTGCCCCCATGGGTGAACGTGGTGGTCTCGAAGTCGTCCATCGGGTCGTCGGCCATCCCCGGACCGTAACCGGACCGATCTCTTGGACCCCCAGTGGGTAGCGGGCTGACCGCGTGGCTTGGACATCGCTTGGGTAGCGTCGACCGACGTGTCGTTGACAGCCGCCGAATCTGCCGTGGTCATCGGCGACCTACGCAAGGCCCGACGTCGCCAGCGTGTAGCGGCCATCCACTGGGTCGATGCCCTGTACCAGGTGTACGTCACCGCTCTGGTGGCGGTAGTTGCGCTGGTGTTCCTGTCGGGGTTCGTCGGCGACGGGAAGGTTTCAGGTTCGAGTCTCGACCAGGTGCGCGACCACGGGCCCGCCGTCCTCGGGCTTCTGGCCGCGGTGGCGTTGTTCGTGGGGCTGCGATCGGGTAGTCGCGGTGGACCTCTTGCTCTCGAGCGCGCCGACGTGCGCCACGTGCTCCTGGCTCCAGTGGATCGGGCCGTGGCCTTGCGCGGTCCGGCCCTTCGCCAGGTTCGTTTCCTGGTGGCCGTAGGCGCCGGGGTGGGCGCCGCGACCGGGCAGCTGGCGCTTCGTCGCCTTCCCGGCAACCCGGCAGAGTGGTTGATGGTCGGTGCGGCCTTCGGGGCGGTCACGGTGGCCTTGGGGTTCGGGGCTGCGCTCACGGCATCGGGGATCCGTCTACCGCGCTGGATCGCAACCGCGTTCGGCCTCGGCCTGGTGGTGTGGTCGGTGGGTGACGTCGCCGGCAAGTTGCCGATGGCGCCGACCACGGTCATCGGCGCCCTGGGGGTGTGGCCGCTGGACACGGATCCGCTGGGGCTGGTCGGTCCGGTATTGGCTCTGGTCCTGGTGGGGGTCGGGGTGGCGAGGGTGGCGGCCACCTCGCTGGAGGCGGCCGAACGAAGGACCGCGTTGGTCGGCCAACTTCGCTTTGCCGTGACCCTTCAGGACCTTCGCACCGTGATGGTCCTGCGCCGCCAGTTGGCGCAGGAACGTCCGCGAGCCAAGCCTTGGATCCGGGGGAGTCGCCGACAGGCCCGTTGGCCGATCCTGCGACGGGGTGTGCGCAGCGTGTGCCGCTGGCCCGCCACCCGCCTGGTGCGGGTTATCGGCCTAGCGGTGGTCGCCGGGTTCGCGCTGCGCGGGGTGTGGGCTGGAACGACCCCGCTGGTGGTGGCCGCCGGCCTGGCCCTGTGGGTGGCCGCCCTCGACGCGGTCGAGCCGCTGGGGCAAGAGGTCGACCACCCGGGGCGAACCGACGGTTTCCCGGTGGAGCGGGGTCACCTCTTCTTGGGCCACCTCCCAGTGGTTTACGGCGTATCTGCGGTGGCGGGCCTGGTGGCTGGCGTGGTGGCCGCCCTGCCCTTCGGCGATCGGGTGGAGTTCGCTCCCGCGGTGGTGAGCGGCCTAGCCGTTGGGCTGTTGGCCGGATGTGGCGCGGTGGTCAGCACGATCCAAGGAGCCCCCTCCGCGGTGGACGTGTTGTCCATGTCCACCCCCGAGATCGCCGGTGCTCGCACCGTGATGCGCACAGCCTGGCCACCGGGGATGGCCGTGGCGGGGACCGCACCATTGCTTCTGGCCCGGGCCGCGCTCGGTCGCGGTGACGACCTGGTACCGGCCTTGGCTTTGGGCGGGATGCCGCTGGTGGTGGTGGCGGTCCTTGTGGCGGGCTGGGTGCGGTTCCACGATCCCATCCACGAGTGGATCCGAACGGCCATGGAGGAGGCATCGCCGACCAAGGCGTTGGAGCGCGCCGCGGCTGAGCGTGAGGCCGCCGAGCGCGAGTCGGTGGGCGTGGACTCGGGTGGTGCTGAACCGTCCGACGGGTCCAGGGGTGGCGAGGGCGACCATGGTGCTGTCGACAACGGTGGTGCCGATAGGGGAAGCGGAAAGCGGTCCGGTTCCACGCCACCAGCCGGCACACGGCGAAAGCCCTCGCAGTCGGTCGGACCCGCGCCCGTCGGAGTCCAGGGCGGAACCAGTTCCAAGCCCATCGGAAGAGCCCGCGACCGCGAACCCGCTGCTAGCCCGAATCCCAGCGCTACGGCTGGTTCGGTTGGCGGCTTGCCCGTTGACCCCGTTGACCCCGTTGACCCGGGTTCGGGTTCATCTGGTGGAACGGCCGCTAGCTCATCGCCCGAACTGCCCTCAGACCCGACATCTCAGATCAGGGAGTAGAACCCCATGACCGCCGACAAACGCGCCGCTCCTCAGTTGGTCGATGCTGCCCCGGCGCTGGCCGCGGCCGGGCTGACCAAGACCTACGACGGGGTCGTTGCACTCCAGCCGTTGGACCTGTCGGTGGGGGTGGGGGAGTCGGTGGCACTGATCGGCCACAACGGCTCGGGCAAGTCCACCCTCCTGCGGATGGCAGCCGGGCTGTTGGAGCCGACAGCGGGGAGCCTGGAGGTGGCGGGGTTCGAGGTGGGAGACATCGACGCACGGGCCACCACGTCCTATCTGCCCGACGACCCGGTTCTCTACGACGACCTGTCCCTGCGCGAACACGTCGAGTACGTATCCCGCCTCCACGGCGGTGACGGCTGGGACGACTATGCCGAAGGTCTGTGCGAGAGGCTGGGGCTGACGGCCCGTGTCGAAGATCTGCCCGCCACGTTCAGTCGAGGACTTCGCCAGAAGACGTCGATCGTGTTGGCGTTGGTCCGCCCGTTCTCGCTCCTGTTGGTCGACGAGCCCTTCGTCGGGCTCGATCAACCAGGCAAGGCGGTGCTGCTCGAACTGCTGGATGAGGTCCACACCGACGGCGCCGCCACCGTGGTTGCCACCCACGACCCCGCGTATGTGGACCGCGTCGACCGGAGCCTCGCCCTGCGTGATGGCGAGGTCGTCTTCGACGGCATCGCCACCGTCGACCAAGTCCTCCCCCTGGTAGGTGGCTGACGGGTGAGGCCGTCGCCGCGGTCGGCGTAACTCACGGCCGGTCACATGACAGGCTGGGTGTTCCCGACATCGAGAACAATGGAGCGAAACGTGGATCTGTTCGAGCACGAAGATGAGAAGTCGATGACACGTGAACAGGCGGCGGCGCGCCTGCGTGACCTAGCCGATCAGCTCGAACGGCACAACGAGGTGAAGGTGGTCGGAGACGGCGCGCCGGTCACCGTCAAGGTTCCCGCTGAGGTGAGCTTCGAGCTCGAGGTGGAGATCGACGCCGACGGTTCCGAGATCGAGGTCACCATCTCCTGGTGAGCTGATCGCTCGCGACAGGCCAGCGGCCGAGGCGATGAGTGCCCGGGCATCTGCTCGTCAACTAAACCTCGATCCACCGATCGATCTTGGGTTGTGCTCGATTCTCCATGGTCACCCAGGCGAGACGGGTTCTCTGTGCGGCCACCGTTAGTGCTCGGCTGTCTGACGAGCTGAAGTCACAGGACTGGGCGGGGGTTCGGGGGCAGAGCCCTTTGTGGCGGAGCCCCTGACCTGCGGAGATCGGCTTTGCCGGTCGCAGCAGCGAAGACGTCGTCCGTCAGGCCGGCTACCGAACTCCGCCGGAAAGCTCTGCCTTTCGGTGGATCCAGGCTAAACGAGGTGGCGTTCGTTGTTCGGGGCCGGCGACCGATCGAGGACTACGACGGGGTTGAGTCGGTGGGCGTGGCGACGCAGAGGCGCCAGCAACGCTCGCCCCACAACCAAGATGATGATGGCGTTGGCGATGGCTCCAGCCGCGTCCCACGCGAACGACGTAGCCACATAGAACGACCAGTAGTGGCGGAGGGTCTGGCCCAAGCCCATGCCTGGTTCCCAGCTCAGCTCGCTGCCGTCACGGACGAACGGCCAGAACCACAGGTTCATGATGGCGCCGAACAGGAAACCCCACACCCACCCGTAAAAAGCCAGCACCGCCACCTCCACCCGTCGATCGAGACGGATGGTGACCCGTCCGATCAGTCCGGCTCCGGCTCCCATGAAGGCGAGGGCGAGCATCTGAAACGGCAGCCATGGACCCAGCCCGCTCGACAGTACGGCCGACACCACGAACGATGTGAGCCCCAGCAGCAGGCCGAAGCGAGGCCCGAAGGCGGCGCCGGCCAGGATCACCAAGAAGAACAACCCACTGCCACCTCCGGGAAGGTCAAGCAGCTTCATCAGCCCGGCGAGTGCCGACAGCATCCCCAGCAACGCCACGGTTGTGCCGTTCATGGTGCCCCGCCGAACCTCCAGGGTCACCGCCGCCACCGCTAGGGCTCCGACCACGGCGGCAATCAGGGGGGCGTCACCAGCGTGGGCCTCGGCCGGAAGGGCCTCGCCGGGAATCCAGAACGGGTAGAGGAAGGCGGCCACCCCGACCACCACCACCAGCAGGTACACAGCGGTGGTGCGCGACCTCTCCACCAACGACGGTGTCGACGGGTAGGTCATGGTTGGAGGTCGCGGGCTCGGCGGCGGGCCGCGGCTACCTCGGCAACGGTGAGGAACGGGGGAAGCACACGCAGCACCTGCGGAGCGAACAACGAACCGGCCAGCACCTGGCGCGTCGGCCCCTCGGCCACCACCTCGCCATCTCCCAGGACCACCACTCGTGATGCCACCCGGGCCGCCAGTTCCACATCGTGGGTGGCCAGCACCACCGCCCCGCCATTGTCACGGTGGCTGATGATCGCCGCCTCCAAGGCTTGCAGCGAGGTGGCGTCGATGCCGCGGGTCGGTTCGTCCAGGACCAGTACCGGGGCATTCCCGACTGCCACCGCGGCGATGGCTACCCGTTGGCGTTGGCCTACCGACAGCGACCGGGGGTGGCGGTCGGCCAAGTCCTCGAGGCGCAGGGCGGCCAGCCATCGCTCCACCGCCTCGTTGTCGGCCCGACCGATCAGCCTGAGGGTGGCCTCCACTTCGGCGCGGACGGTCTCGGCATACAGCAGAGAATCGGGTTCCTGCGGGACGTGGGCCACCGGGACGGTGGCGGTCACTTCGCCGTCTGCTGTCGGATGGGCGCCGGCCAGCGTCCGCAGCAGCGTGGTCTTCCCTGAGCCGTTGCGGCCGAGAAGGGCTACCACCTCGCCGGAGCGGATCTCCAGGTCGACATTGCGCAGAACGGCGGTCTGTCCGTGAGCCACAGTCACCCCGGCGGCGCGCACGAACACATCGCCTGGCGTGGGGCCGGGGTGCACAACCGGGGGATCCGCGGTCTCGGCCGCCCACGTCGGTCGGGGCGTAGCCCGGGCCAACGCCCTCGCTTCTCGGACCGTCAGAGGGGGCGGATCCCATCCCATCTCGGTAGCTAGGCGGGTCACCGGAGGTGCCCCGGGAGTTGTTGGCAACACCAGTGACGGCAGCCCGTCGTTGGTGATCTGCCCGTCGGTGAGGACTATGGCTCGGTCGGCGAGAGGGGCGGCTCGTTCCAGGCGATGTTCGGCCACCACCACTGTGGTACCGAGGTCTTCGTTGAGCCGTCGCAGGGCGCCGAGGACATCATCGGCGCCTTGGGGGTCGAGCATCGAGGTCGGCTCGTCGAGGACCAACACCGCGGGCGCGGTGACCAGCGCCCCGGCGATGGCGCAGCGTTGGCGCTCCCCACCCGACAAGGTGGCAGGGGATCGTCGTCGGAGGTGGGCGATGGCCAGGGCGTCGAGGACTTCTTCCACCCGACGGCGCATGGTCGCCTCGTCCAGACCCAGGTTCTCGAGGGCGAAGGCGATGTCGTGTTCGACGTGGTCCACCACGAAATGGGCCTCGGGGGTTTGGTGAACGAACCCGACCACATCGGCGAGGTCGCGAGGTCGATTTGTGGCCGTGGATCGACCCGACACGGTCACTTCGCCCCGGAACCGTCCGCCGGAACTGTGAGGCACCAGGCCGTTGACGGTTCGCAGCAGGGTCGACTTCCCCGACCCCGAGTCCCCGACCACCAGGACCACCTCACCCGCCGGTATGTGGAGCGCTACATCGTTCAGCACGGCCGGCCCGTCGGGGTAAGCGAAACCCACGCCGTCCCAGTGGACCTCTCCCGTTCTGTTCGCCGTCATCGGGATTCCTTCTCACCGGGGGGTACCAGCACGGGCACCGCCAGCAGGGCGATGGCCAGCGCTGGCCACAGCGAGAACGGCGGGAACACGACCGGGTCGGGCCACCAGGTCAGCGTCTCGTGGCCCGAAGCCCTCAGCAGCGTGAGCACGACCGGGGCGCCGAGAACGATGGTGATGACTCCGGCGTCGAGGCGGGCCAATCGTCGTGGTCGGTATCGGGTGGTTGCCGTGCCCCGCGAGGCGGTGACCACCGCGGCCACCAGTCCCACGGTCCCGGCCCCGGCCGCCACCACCGCCCAGTCGGGTGCTCTACCCACCAGCGCCACGAAGGCAGCGCCCAGAGCGGCAAGCGACGCGAATCCCAGCCACGCCGCGGTCCGGTCCCGCCGGCTGGCGCGGTGTCGGGCGAAGCCGCGGGCATCCATCGACTCGGCGAGGGCCACGGCTCGTTCAAGACCCGACTCCAAGATGGGCACGGCGGTGCGCACCAGGCGTCCTCGACGGACCACCCGTCCGCCGGTTCGGGCCCGGTCGGCCTCACGGGCTGCCGAGATCGCCGTGACGGTGGACGGTACGAAGGCCAAGGCCACCGTCACGATGAGGCCGGGTTCGTGGAAAGCCCGGGGGGTGGCTTGGAGCAGTTCGTGGTGGGAGGCCACGGCGTTGAACGCCCCGAAGGCGGCGATGATCCCGACGACAGCGAAGGCTTGGGCCGCGGCCGACATCACGATCACGCCTTCGACGGTGCCGCCGACGGTGAACCCGCCGAGGATCCGTGGGAGCGTGGCCTGGGGCAGCGTGAACCAGGTGTCGGGTGACGGACCACCGACGCCGTCGGTGTGGGTGGTGAGCGCGGTCAGGACCACGCGCAAGACGGCGAACACAACGCCCAACCCGACCAACAGTGGAAAGGCCGAGGCCAACGTGTGGTCCAGTCGGTGGGCACTTACCACCAGGAGAGCCACCGCGATCACCAGCGCCACGTACACCGGGCTGGGCGCGAGTTGGACCGATGCGGCGGCGGCCACGGCCCACAGGGACCAGGTGACGGCGTGGAGCGGGCTGGTGGTGCGCATGGGCCGGGCGGTGGTCCCGATCCGGTCGATGCACGGTTGACCACCGGGGACGGGTGCCCGTACCGTACGCACCACGTGTAGGCCGACGGCAACCCGGAAGTTGCCGACGCCGGTCCGCCTCGGTGGGCCGGAGGGGAAGTTCGGTGAGAGTCCGACGCTGACCCGCAGCTGTAACCGATCTCGGTCGGGAGCCAGGAACCTGCCGCACCACCGTCCGAAACCGGTCGGTCACCCCAACACCGGGTCCCCGTGGAACGGGATCCCAGGAGGTCAACATGTCTGCTCGTCGTCCGTCCCGCGTGATCGTCGGAGCCACCCTGGCCTCCACCGTCGGCCTGGCTTCGGTGGTACCCGGCGCTGCTGGTGCCGATAACGCTCGCCTTTCCGGGGTCGCCGGCCGGGACTCGGCGGTGTCCTACCTGGTCGGCACCCAGCGCGCTGACGGCGGATTCGACATCAGCGACTTCCCCGGCTTCGAGACGCCCGACGTCATCTTGGGTCTGGCCGCTCACTCCTTGGTGGGTCAGCCGTGGAACCCGACCTCGGCGTCAGCGGCCGTTGGCGCGGTGAAGAAGGACGGCAAGTCCCCCTTCGATTCCATCGATGCCCTGGTCGATGGAGCCACCGAACCACAAGGACAGGCCGCCGGGGCGCAGGCCGCCAAGCTCCTGGCCTTGGTCGTGGCTCCCACCGGCCAGTCGGCCACCGACTTCGACCCGTCGGACAACAGCGCGGATCCAGTTGACCTGCTGGCCCGCATGAACGAGCACCGACTCGAGTCGGGGGCCTATGACTTCGGCGCCCAGTTCAACGGCGCCCTCTACGCTGCCCTCGCCCTGGAAGGTCTGCGCGAGACCATTCCCGCGGGCCTGGTCGCCCAGATCCGTGCTGCGCAGCGGCCCGATGGTTCGTGGAACTACGGCGGCGACCAGGACCCCGAGGCTGCTGGTGAGGTGGATACCACCGCGCTAGCCGTCCTGGCCCTCAAGGCCTCCGGTCTCGACACCACGGACCCCACCGTGGTCAAGGCCGTGACGTTCCTCGCTCAAGGCCAGCAGGCTTCAGGTGCCTGGCAGGCCTTTGGTTCCGATGATCCCAACTCCACCTCCATGGCGGTCATCGCCCTCAGTGCCGTCAAGGTCGACGTGACCCGCGCCGACTGGTCGGCACCGTTCGGCAAGGTGTTGGGCACCGGGTCTGGTTACACCTCGCCTTACACCTGGCTGGCGGCGCAGCAACTGGCGAGCGGTCGAGTGGCCAGCCCGAACGACGAGTTCGGTGTGAACAACTTCGCCACCGCCCAAGCTCTCCAGGCCGTGAGCGCCCAGTGGAACCTGCGGGCCGAACAGGTCGACCTGGTCGACGCCCTGGCCGCGGATCTGGCGTCGGCGTCGTCGTCGGCTGAGACCATCGGCCACGCCCAGGTCGGGGCCAACGTGGCCGTCGGGTCGGCCCGCACCCAGGCCGCTCATGCCATCTCGATGAGCCAGGCCGGCCGGGAGACCGCAGCCCAGGACCTGTTCCAGCGGGCCTTCCAGCGTGATCTTGATCCTTCGGGCCGGGTGTTCTGGTCGGGGGAACTGGTCAAGGACGCCCGTTCTCGGGTGCTGGTCCGCCTCACCGGGTCGGCCGAGTTCTACGCCGCTTCGGGTAGCACCACCGCCGGCTTCGTGGACAACGCCTACCGGGCCGTGCTGGGACGTACCCCCGACACCGCGGGCAAGACCTACTGGTCTCAGCGGCTCGACGCCGGTGAGCCGGTCAGCATCATCGCCGATGACCTGGTGGCCAGCCTCGAATACCGCCAGAAAGAGGTGGACAACGCCTACCAGGTGATGCTCGGCCGCAGCGCGGATGCAGCGGGTCGCGCCTATTGGGCTCAGCGTCTGACCACGACGCGCGTCGAGGCCATTCTGGCTGGTATCGGTGGGTCCACCGAGTACTTCCACCGCCACGCCTGACGGGCGGTCCTCGAGTGAGAACGAGCAGGCCGGACACGGTCCGGGCCGAGAGATCTGGTTGGCGCGCCCATAGGGTCCGAGCCTGGCTGATGGCTCTGGCCATGCTGGCGACGTCGGCGGCCGCAGTCGGACTGTCACCGGGGCCGGCCGCGGCCGAGCCCAGCGGTGGATGTCGGCCCATCGGGGGCACGGCGACGGCCACCGGTGGCCCGAGCCGCGCCACGGTGGTGGTCGATCCCGGCCAAGGCCCGGTGTGGTCGGCGTGCATCTCCTTCAGCGGAACCATCTCCGGGCTGGACGCTCTGGAGTTGGCGACGGCCACAATCCCCGGCCTCGATCCGCTCTATGAGTCCTACACCGGTCAAGGTCGGGCGGTCTGTCGCCTGCTGGGGGTCGGCAACGACCCCCCGAACTGCCTGAGCAAGTCGGTGGAGTACTGGGCCTACTTCCGCAACGGTGAGTACGCCCGTGGCGGCGGAGGGGCATCGGTGGTGGCCGACGGAGACATCGAAGGATGGTCCTTCAGCCGGGGCACGGCCCCGCGCCCTGCCACGCAGGGAACCGAGGCCGTGGCGGCATCAGCGATGCCCACCGCACCTCCCCCCACCACGCCACCGCCCACCGCTCCACCGGCCTCCACCGCTCCTGACGGGGTCCCCGCTCCGACCCTCGGTGGGGATCAGCCTGATAGTTCGGAACCCGACCTTGGGTCCACGACCGTCCCAGCGGATGGTGGGACAGGGATCTCGTCTGCTGTGCCTTCGCCCGATGAGGCGGACGGGTCAGCATCGGAGCCGGGTGGCACCGATGCTGACACCGGCACCGGCACGGGCTCTGACGGTTCAGGGTCGGGGGGGTTGGGTCGGACCACCGTGACCGAATCTGAGGACCGAGGGTCATCGCTGGGGTCGATGATCGGGTTCGGCGCCGCCCTGGGCGCCGTGGGCGTGACCGCAGTCCTGGCCCGCCGCCGACGGATCAGCGCGGCCGACGCAGTTCGGAGATAGCTCCCGTCACTCGATCACCGCATCGGCCATCGACATCTCAGTAGAGCGCGCCGCTGGTGCCGAGGCGTTCTGCGAGCACATCACTTGGTCATTGAGGTTCCAGGACGATCGCCGAGCACGTTGCTCCCACCATTGAGGCTGCAGCCGTGGCGGCCAGCCTGCCCACTCCCACGGGTCGTGGCCCTGGTCGACATTTGTCTGATGGACGATCCTGAGGGCCTCCGCTCCTTGAGCTGGTCGAACAGTGGGCACTATGACCCCTTTCCCAGCCACCGCGCCGTGCTCGACAGGGAGGGCGTGGCCTGTGCTCGATCGCCACGGCCCGATGTTCTCGCGCCGCGCCAGTAGGCGGCTGGGCACGCGGCCTCGATGAGGGATTGCTCGACGATGAATCGGACGTCTAGCCTCTGATTCATGCGGATCGGTGAGGGCGTCGAGTGGGGAGCGCACGTTTGCCTGCTGCTTGATTGGCTTGGCCCCGACGCCACCGTTCCCGCCGTGAAGTTGGCGGCCGCGTTCGAGCTGCCGGCGCCGTATCTCAACAAGCAGCTCCAACTGCTGGTGCGAGCCGGGATCTTGGAGTCGACCCGGGGCGGCAACGGCGGGTTCGCGCTGCGGCGCGGCCTCGGCTCGATCACGATGTACGACGTCGTTGCCGCGGTCGAGGGTGAGGATCCGGCGTTCCGCTGCTCCGAGATCCGTCGCTGCGGGATCGGTGCCCGCTCTCCACGGTCGTCTTTCGCCGCACCGTGCGCGATCGCGGCGACGATGCACGACGCCGAGGCCCAGTGGCGCCAGCAGCTCAGCTCGCAAACGTTGGCCGACGTACAGGCCGACGCCGAACGCAGCGTGCCCGGCCTGCGTGAGCAGACCCGCCAACGGTTCGCCGCCCTCTGACCTCACCCTATTACCGAACCAACCGAACCTTCTCACGCCCCCGAATCGGACACTCATCATCCAGAAAGGCACACCATGGAACCACGACTCAACGTGTCGACCGTCGCCACCGACGGCTACAACGGGCTGCTACGAGTGGAGAAGTTCCTCCGCAGCAGCTCCCTCGACTCCACGATCCTCGAGCTTGTCAAGCTGCGCGCCAGCCAGATCAACGGCTGCGGCTATTGCGTCGACATGCACGCCCACGACGCCGCGGTGGCCGGTGAAACGACCGAGCGATTGTTCGTCGTCGCCGCCTGGCGACATGCCCCCTACTTCACGAACGCCGAACGCGCCGCGCTCGAGCTCACCGAGGCCGCCACCCGCCTCGCCGACAGCACCGACCCCGTGCCTGACGACATCTGGCGACGTGCCACCAAGCACTTCGATGATCATCAGCTCGGGGCGCTGGTGATCGCGATCGCTGCGATCAATGCCTGGAACCGCATCGCGGTCATCACCCACCAGATCGCCGGATCACACCGACGCTGAAAAGAGTGGGCGGCCTGGTCGTCGATCTCGAACGGATCCTCGTCGTCGAGGAACTCGAGGTCGAACGGGTCAGACACATGAGTCGGTGTACTACAAACGGATACGATGACCTACCCCTCCAACACTAGGTCGATCGTCGCCACTGCTGGATCTGGGCTAGCGGATTCCGGGGCGGGGGGTCATCGTCGCACTCGATACCTGCCACGGCCCACGCGCTCGAGGTCGTTATAGGAAGCAGCGTGGTGGACGGGTGCCTCCGCACACATGCGAGAGACGATCTCGGTGCGGATGGTGTGCTCCGGGTAGCGATCGGTGACGGCGAGTACCTCCTGGATGATCTCGACCGGAGCGAACACGGCCCGGCCGTCGCGTCGCTTCAGCCGATCGAAGGCATCGAGGATCTCGGCCCGGCACGTCGCCTCGCGGCCCACTGCAGCGCCGCGGGCCTCACCGACCTCCGGTAGCGCGGTCATTGCCGCCGGCTCCGCCACTTCGTCTCCGACCGGACGGTGCGGAAGCACGAGGTCGACCGAGCCGTTGTCATTCACGAAGTAGACGCCGAAGCCGAGCAGGCCGAAGGACACCATCGTCCGCTGCACCAGATTCTCGTAGGTGGTGAAGCGCGGGAAGGCGATCGCGATCTCGGCATCGGGGCGCTTGTCCCTCACCCGACTCCACGTCAACGGCGGCGCTTCCGTGCAGGAGTTCCGTCTTCTTCGTGGAGAGTGCGAGCCCTCGGATTCGTTGGTTGGGGGCAGGATTTGAGCCTGCGACCTTCGGGTTGTGAGAGCGATGGGGCATGGCCCTCGAGGGGGTCGAGGTCTGGCGGATCAAAACGCCCAGCCTGGGTGGGTACCCCCAGCGATGAATGGGGGATCGGCCCGATGGGCTGAACGGGTTCGTTGGCGCACGGTGGTCCTGACGACGGGCACGGCGCCCGCCGAGAACAGGAGCCCGTCATGCCCGCATCATTCCCACCCCCACCGGCCCCACCCGTCGGATCGAGCGTCGTGTCGAACCAGGCACCGGCCCAGCCCGACCCGATCGTGGGCGGAACTCCCCTCCAACTGGTCGGCAACAGCCCTATGAAGACCTGGCTGGTGCAGCGCCGAAACGAAGGCGCCACCCCCGACCAGATCTGTGCCCAACTGGTGCAGGCCGGCTGGGATGCCGACTCGGCAGCCCAGGTGGCTCTGCGATCACTGCGAGCCTCGGACCGCCACCGCCTCCTCTACATCGCCCAGTGCTGGGGGGCAGGCCTCGGTGCATTGGGGGCGGGTACGGCCGCCCACCTGGCCCTCCAAGGTGGTGCCAACGAGATCGACATCGCCACCTGGCTGACCGTCATGTTGGTGGCCACACCCATCGGGGCGGGGGCTGGAGCATGGGCCCGAAAGGTGGAGGACTCCGAGCCGCACGCCATCTGGTCGCCGACCCGTCGCACCCTTTTCGCCACCCTGGCCGCCTGCACCGGG
Organism: Microthrixaceae bacterium; assembly: GCA_016702505.1. Taxonomy (NCBI): domain Bacteria; kingdom Bacillati; phylum Actinomycetota; class Acidimicrobiia; order Acidimicrobiales; family Microthrixaceae; species Microthrixaceae bacterium. The sequence goes on along the minus strand of JADJDU010000004.1, from coordinate 51,883 downwards.
ACCGTTGGAATCTTCCGGCTGCTGTCGTACACCTTCATGGTGATGGCGGCGATGGTCGAGGCCGAGGGCTATGAGTTGACGCCGGCGTCTCTGGTTCAGGTGATGGTCACCTTGGCTCTGGCGGTGCCGTTGTTCTGGTGGTCACTGCTGGAGTGGCGGCGTTCGAACGTGGCCATGCGCCTCCTCACCCGCCGCAACGTCACCACAGCGGACCCCTCGATCGCTTCTGACCCCCCGGCTCCGACGAGGCCGAGCTTCGATCAGGAGCCGACCCGCTAACTCGACCCCCGGCAACGGTTCGATGTCAAGGTCTGTGAAGCAGGTCAAGGAGGGGCCGTGAGTTGTCCGCCGGGTGCCTCAATCTGGATCCACTGGTCGGACTTGTGTGCAATTGATGCCCCTGTTCGACACCGGTTTCCTCGGCGCTTGGACAGCGGTTGTCCTGCCAGGCGTAGGCCGAACGCTGCGGTCGTCGATAGCTTGCGGGCATGCGGTTTACCGTCCCGTTCCCGATGCTTCCGGCGCACCACCTCGTGCCACTGGCCCAAGCCGCCGAGGAGCACGGGTACGACACTGTGGCAGTGCCCGATTCGGTCTTCTTCGCTGAGTCGGTGAGTGCGGACTACCCGTTCAGCGATGATGGAAATCGCTGGTGGGCCCCCGACACGCCATTCGTCGACCCGTTCGTGGCCATCCCAGCCATGGCCGCGGTGACCGAGCGGCTGCGGTTCATGACCAACGTGTACAAGCTTCCACTTCGGTCGCCGTTGCTGGTGGCCAAACAGGTGGCTTCGATCGCAGCCCTGTCGGCAAACCGGTTCCGGTTCGGAGTCGGCGTGTCATGGATGCCCGAGGAGTTCGAGTGGACTGGCACCTCGAAGCGGACGCGCGGGGCCCGCACCGACGAGGCCATCGAGATTGTGCGAGCTGTCTGTTCTGGTGCCGGCACGCGCTGGATTGAGCACCACGGCATCCACCACGACTTCGACCGGCTGATGATCTCGCCGGCGCCGACCGAACCAGTTCCGATCCTGGTCGGTGGTCATAGCGATGTCGCCATGGCGAGAGCGGTCCGAAACGATGGGTGGATCTCGGCGAACTGCGTGGAGGCCGACCTGGTCGATCATCTTGCCCGCCTGCGTGCCCACCTCGTGGACGTTGGCAGGTCGACCGACGATGGCTTCGAGGTCAACGTCTTGGCAGTGGACGTGTTCGATGTTGACGGCTTCCGACGCCTCGCCGATCTGGGGGTCACCGATGCCCAGGTCGTCCCCTGGTTCCTGTATGGCGGCGACCCCTCGGATCTGCAAGTCCAGATCGACTCCTTGGCCCGCTTTGCCGAGACAGTCGCCTCCAGGGTCGCCCTTTGATGATCGTCAAGAAGGGGCGGGTAGTGGGTCGGTCCACCTATCAGCGATCCTCCTAAGCGACTGGGGGCGGGGGAGAAGCGTCCTTGGGGCACATGTCCGTGCCGTCTGGGGCTGTCGCGTTCGAAACCGGCACTCGGCAGTATGCGAACACAACCTCGATCTCGGTGATGAGGCCGTCCTCGACCTTGAACCGCTCGGCGAGCATCGTTGACTCGATGCCGGGGGCTTCGCGGATGTCCAGAACGTAGTAGGCGATTGCTTCGTTGCCGCTGACGAACCGGCGGATGTCACGAAGTCCTTCGACATAGGTAGTGAAGTAGTCGTTGGACATGCTCTCTTGGATCTCGGGTCCCGACATGCCGGTGTTTACGCCCTGTTCGATGCGCCAAGCATTGGGAGCAACTGGGACCTTGCTGCCGTCGTGGCTGAGGATGCTGGCCAGGTACGCGCACGCCGGCTCTACGACACGCAATGCCGCTTCGCCTTCGACGTTCACGCACTGAGAGCGGAACTCGTCGTCGCCGATGAGGTCTTCGGACGGTGCCGTGGTCGTTGTGGTCGTCTCCTGGGCCCGGGAGGTTTCCGATGTCGAAGAGTCCGCTTCGCTGCATGCTCCGAGTAGCAGCGCCATGGCGCACACGACAGTGAGGAAGTGATGACTGCGCATTTGGATCTCCCGGTTGCTCAATCTCCCCTGGTTTGAGTCTATGAACGTCCTCTGGCTGGTGCGTCTCTCACCTGCTGGTGTTGGGACTCGCCCATTCCGGCTGGCGGGGATAGCCGCCAGGTCAGCAACCGAACTCCACCGGAAGGCTCTGCCTTTCGGTTGATCCAAGCTCATGACCCGAGCGGATAGGTCCAGTCCTCGTCGTGACCAGGTTGATCAGACCGAGGCTTCGCCTCGGTTTAGCCATGCCGTGCTTATGGGTCGGTCCGCCTGTCGGCGCACCTCCTTAGTAGCGTCAGCCTGGTGAGCGGACCGGTGGGTTTCGAGCCTCGTCTGCGGGAGTTGGTGGGTGGGATCACGGTGCTGCGTCTGTTGGTTCTGGTGTGGGCGCTGGTGGTCTCGGTGGTGGATGCCCGGTCGGGTGTGATGAGCGGACCGACCGGGGCATTCGCCGTCTTGTCGGTGCTGGCGGTGTGGACCGGACTTAGCGGGGTATGGGTGATCTCGTCGCCCGAGCGGATGCTTCGGTGGTGGTTTGGAGCGACGGATCTGGCGGTGGGTGCCCTGGTGGTGGTGTCGGACTGGCTGGTCTATGACGGTCCCCATCCTCAGAGCTTCGGGTCGGCCTGGCCGGTCACGGCGGTGGTCCTGGTGGCCGTGATCCGAGGCTGGGGCTTCGGCCTGGCAGCCGGCGCGGGCCTGGGGCTGTTGAACGTGTTGGCGGTGGCCGCCACCGATCACCTGAACGGGCGAGGTCTGGCCTTGACCGGGAACCTGGTCTTGCTGTCCACCGCGGGTTTGGTGGCCGGTTTCGTGTCGAGGAGGCTGGCCCAAGCCGAGTCCGAGGTGGCCGCATCTCGAGAGCGGGAGCGGTTCGCTCGCACGCTTCACGACGGGGTTCTCCAGACCCTCGCCGCGGTGCAGCGGCGCAGCGACGACCGCTCACTGGTGGATCTGGCCCGGGAACAGGAGTGGGATCTGCGCCGCTTCATCGGCTCGGGCCCCGGGGCCACCGCCGATCTGCTGACCGAGCTGCGCGCCATCGCTGCTCGCACCGAGAGGCACCATTCGGTTCGAGTCGAGGTGGTGGTGATCGAGGTCCCCGATCTGGCCGGTGATCACCTCGAAGCCTTGGTCGGCGCCACCGTCGAAGCGGTCAACAACGCGGTGAAGCACGCGTCGCCGGCCACGATCAACCTGTGTGTGGATGTCGGGCCCGACGGCGCCGGATGTCACGTGACGGTGACCGATGACGGATCGGGGTTCGACGTGGATGCCAACAGCGAGAGCACGGGAATGGCCCGTTCCATGCGGGGCCGGTTGGCCGAGGTGGACGGGCGGGTGGCGGTGAGGTCCGCTCCGGGCCGAGGCTCAGAGGTGTCATTGTGGGTGCCGTGAGCATCCGACTGGTGATCGCCGACGACCATGCCATCTGGCGGAGCGGCCTGAGGGCGGACTTGGGCGAGGCGTTCGCGGTGGTCGGCGAAGCCGCCGACGGGGCCGAGGCCATCGAGGTGATCGGCCGAGAGAAGCCTGACCTGGCCCTGGTCGACCTCCACATGGAGGGCGGTGGGGGAATGGCCGTGGTCACCGCCTGTGCCGCCCAGTGCCCGATCGTGATCCTCACCGTCTCAGAGGCCGAGCGAGACCTGCTCGACGCGGTCGCCGCCGGTGCGGTGGGGTATCTCACCAAATCGACGCGACCCGACGATCTGCGGGCCGCCATCCGTCGGGCGGCTGCGGGCGAGCCGGTGTTCTCGCCGCAACTGGCGGCCCTGGTGATCGGCGAGTTCCGTCGCCTGTCCAGCACGGGTGGCGATGCCACCCAGGGGCTGTCGCCGCGCGAACGGGAGGTGGTCGGGTTGGTGGCTCGGGGTCACACCTACAAGGCGGTGGCCGAGGACCTGTTCATCTCGCCCAAGACGGTCGAGAACCACGTGCGCAACATCATGGCCAAGCTCCACCTGTCACGCCGTCATGAGCTGGTCCGCTGGGCCGTAGATCACGGCATCACCTAAGCCTGGATCCACCGAAAGGCAGAGCCTTCCGGCGGAGTTCGGTCGCCGACCCAAAGGCCACGGCATTGCCGTAGGCATGGGCGTCAGGTTTGTACCCGCTCGATTGGAGGATGAGGCGACAACCGATCGGCGGTGGGCTGTGGGCCGGACCGGCCCGCCGGTTCACCGTAGGGTGCGCCCATGATCTCGTTGCGCCTTCGTTCGGTGGCCGTCGTGGCCGCGATTGCCATTTCGCTCTCGGCCTGCGGCGGCGGCGGGGACGGCGACGACAGCGGAGGTGATGCCGCATCGCCCACGACATCCAAACCCTCGGCCACCGGTGATTCCGGCGATGTGGGGGCGACCACCGAGACCACCGAGACCACCGAGACGACGCTGCCGAGACCGCCGGTCGATCAGAGCGCGCCCGACTCCATCAACGGTCTGACCGTCGACGGTGACACCCTCTGGATCGCCAGCATCGGCGACGACACGGTGTTCCAGGTGTCCCGTGACGACGGCACCATCCTCGGCCGTTACCCCGCCGGGGGTGCCGGCCCCGATGACGTGGCCGTGGCGCCCGACGGAACCGTGTACAGCACCGGCTACCTGAACGGAGACGTTGGCAAGATCGTCGACGGCAAGTACTCGGTACTGGTCACCCTGAAGGCGGGAATCAACCCGATCACCGTGGGAGATGACGGCTCGATCTGGATCGGCGAACTGGCCGACGGAGGTTCGATCACCCGGGTCGACCCTGACGGCACCACCGAGGTGGTAGCCACCGGCATCCCAGTCATCAACGCCTTCGCCCTGGATGCCCAGGGTCGCATCCTGGCCCCCGCCGGTGGGCTTCAGGCCGGTGAGGTCGGTGGCACGATCATCCGCATCGATCCCGCCGACGGTTCGATCACCACGGTGGCCGATGGCCTGCCGCCGGTGCTGGCCAGTGCCGCTGACCCTGATGGCAACTACCTGGCCCTGGCCAACGTCAGCGGACAGATCCTGGCCGTCGACCCCGAAGCCGGAACCTTCGAGGCGCTGCACACCGTCACCGACGGGGCTCCCTTCGACAACCTCGACGTGGCCCCCGACGGCACCATCTACCTGTCCAGCTTCGTGGCCCCCACCGTCACCGAGGTAAAGCCCGACGGCACCATCCGGGTCATCAACGTCGGCCACATCGCGGTCGGGGGCTGAGGTGGAGGTCCACCTCGTCGACGGCACCTATGAGCTGTTCCGCTACCACTTCGCCCTGCCGTCTCACCTTGACTCCAACGGTCGAGAGGTAGCGGCGGCCCGCGGCGTGGCCGGATCGGTGCTGACCATGCTGGAGGAGGGAGCCACCCACGTCGGGGTGGCCACCGACCACGTGATCGAATCGTTCCGCAACGACCTGTGGCCGACCTACAAGGACGGGTCCGGCGTGGACCCTGACCTTCTCGGCCAGTTCAACCTGGTCGAGGACCTCCTGAGGGCCCTGGGGGTGACGGTCTTCGCCATGGTGGAGTTCGAAGCCGATGACGCCCTGGGCGCGGCGGCGCGGGTGGCCGCCGCAGACGATCGGGTCGACCGTGTGCTGATCTGCACACCCGACAAGGACCTAGGCCAGTGCGTCGGTGGCAAGGTCCACCAGATGGACCGGCGCAAGGGCACCGTCATCGGGGTCGACGGCGTGCGAGAGAAATTCGGAGTCGACCCCGAGTCGATCCCCGACTACCTGGCCATGGTGGGAGACACCGCCGATGGCTTCCCCGGTCTGGTCGGGTGGGGGGCCAAGTCGGCGGCCACCGTGTTGGCCCGCTACCGCCACCTGGAAGACATCCCAGCGGGGGCCGACGACTGGGACGTGACCGTTCGAGGTGCCGGGAAGTTGGCCCGCACCCTTCAGGACAACTTCAACGATGCCCTGCTGTTCCGGCGGATCGCCACCATCGAGTACGACGCGCCCACGGTGGCCGCCGTCGACGAACTGGAGTGGCGTGGCCCTCACCCCGAATTGGTCGAGCTGGCGTCGTCGGTCGATGCTCCCGCACTGGCCGAGCGGGCCGCCAAGCTCGCCGAGGCCCGCCAGACCTGATGCCAATCCGCCCGGCCTGGCACGCCTCCCGTCGGGTCGGTCACCTCAGGTGGTACGGGCCCGGCTTGGATTGACCCGGGGTGGTTCGTGAGGCTGCCTGGGGTATACCGGCGGCCACGGTTCGTCGAGGATCCCAGCGGCCAGGTCTCGATGCCAGCGGTCGACCAGTTCGTCGATGGATTGCGGCGCCTCGTGCATTCCCGCCCACGGGTCCCCGTGCGTTGCGACCTTTGCGGGCACGGTGGCCATGGTGAGGCCATCGAGATCGACGGTGGGTACCTCATCCCAGGTGATCGGACACGACACCTGGCCTCCCACTCGTGGGCGCACGCACCAGGTGCCGAACACGGTCTTGTGCGGGGCGTTCTGGTTGAAGTCCACGAAGACCCGCGCTCCCCGCTCCTCCTTCCACCATCTGGCGGTGATCAGGTCGGGACGGCGTGCTTCAAGGGCCCGGGCGACAGAGACGGCGGCCCGTCGGACGTCATAGGAATCCCATCGCGGTTCCAGCGCGGCGTAGATGTGCAGCCCCTTGCTGCCGCTGGTCTTGACGAAGGAGACAATGCCCAGTTCCTCGAGGAGGTCCCTTGTCGCCAGCGCTGCTTCGCGAACCTGGTCGAAGGTGACACCGGGCGACGGGTCCAGATCGATGCGCAGCTCGTCGGTGGTGTCGGGGGCAGCGGCCAGGTACGGCCACGGGTGGAACCCGAGGCAGCCCTGCTGCACCGCCCAAATCAGGTGGGCCAGGTCGGCTATCACCAAGGCGTTGCTGGTGGTGCCGTTGGGGGTGGCTACGTCGGTGGTCTGGAGCCAGTCGGGGGCCCCGGCTGGCACCCGCTTCTGGAAGAACGACTTGCCGTGGGCGCCGTCGGGAAATCGTTGCAGCAGCGTCGCCCGCCCGCCGAGCGCGGCCATGATCGGGCCTTCCACGGCCAAGTAGTAGTGGACAAGGTCGAGCTTGGTCTCGCCGCGGGTCTTGAAGAACACCTTGTCCGGGTTGGTGATGATGATCTCCCGGCCGCTGGCGGTCACCGTCACTGCCTCGCCCTGTGCTGGTCCGCGTGCCACGGGTGCGACCGTATCGGAGGGAACAGACGAGCTGGCCGGTCCCCGAGCTGGTGATCGACCTCCCGAGGCCAGGCCGACGGTGGCGTCGACGGCGCTAGCTTCACCATCCATGACTCGCCTGCGCGTCGCCAGCTGCCAGATCAACACCCGTGTTGGCGACCTGGACCACAACGTGGCCCGGATCCTCCAAGCCCTGGACGAGGCCGAGGCAGCCGGGTGTGACTTGGCTGTCTTCCCGGAGTTGGCCATCACCGGTTACCCACCCGAGGACCTGCTGCTCAAGCCTGGGTTCATCGCCGACAACACGGCTGCGCTGGATCACGTCGCGGCTCGAACCGGTGGATGCGTGGCGGTGGTGGGGTTCGTGGACGTGCACCGCGATCTGTGGAACGCGGCGGCGGTCTGTGCCCACGGCCAGGTGCGAGGCGTGTACCACAAGCGAAACCTGCCGAACTACGCCGTGTTCGACGAGCAGCGGTACTTCGCCCACGGCTGGGAGCCCAACGGCCTGTGGTCGATCGGTGGGGTGAGGGTAGGGGTCAGCATCTGCGAGGACGCATGGAACCCGGCGGGTCCGATCTTGGACCAGGCCGACAGCGGCGCTGAACTGATCGTGAACCTCAACGCCTCCCCCTACGCCGAGGGCAAGCTGGCGTTCCGGGAGCGGCTCATGGCCACCCGTGCCGCCGACGCCTCCTGTGCCCTCGTCTATGTGAACCAGGTGGGAGGTCAAGACGAGCTGGTGTTCGACGGCGGGTCGATGATCCTCGACCCCCACGGCGAGGTCTTGGCCCGGTCACCCCAGTTCGAAGAACACGTGATGATCGTCGACCTCGACATCGACCCCGTGTACCGCAAGCGGCTGTTGGATCCGCGAGGCCGTCCCACCGACGAACTGTTGCCGGTCGATGTGATCCCCACCCTCGGCCTCGACGGTGAATCCGACGGATCCGATGGCCCCACCGTCCGGGACCGGTCGGCGCGGCCCCGCCTCGACCGTCCGAAGCTGGCCACCGGCCTCGACCCCGACGAGGAGGTCTACCGGGCCATCGTCGTGGGTACCCGCGACTACCTGGTGAAGAACGGATTCACCGACGTCGTGATCGGGTTGTCCGGTGGCATCGACTCGACGTTGGTGGCGGTGGTGGCTGTCGATGCCATTGGCGCGGACCACGTTCACGGGGTGTCCATGCCATCCCGGTTCTCCAGCGACCATTCCCGCTCCGACGCCGAGGACTTGGCCGCCAACCTGGGCATCGACTTCCGGACGATCCCCATAGAACCGGCTCACGCCGCGCTGTTGGAGATGTTGGCCCCCAGCTTCGGTGACCGGGCCCCGGATCTGACCGAAGAGAACCTCCAGAGCCGGATCCGCGGGTTGACCCTCATGGCTCTGTCCAACAAGTTGGGCTGGATCGTGTTGTCCACTGGGAACAAGTCCGAGGTAGCCGTGGGCTACGCCACTCTCTACGGCGACACCGTGGGCGGCTACTCGGTGCTCAAGGACGTGTACAAGACCCGGGTGTATGACCTGTGTCGTTGGCGCAACACCCAGGGCGGGGCGGCTGTGATTCCCGAAGGCGTGATCACGAAGCCCCCGTCGGCCGAGCTTCGACCCGATCAGCGAGACGACCAGAGCCTGCCCCCATATGAGGTGCTCGATCCGATCCTGGAGGGCTACATCGAGCACGACCGCACGGTGACCGAGCTGATCGACGCGGGTCACGATGCCGAGACGGTTCGGCGGGTGGCGGCGTTGGTGGACGGTGCCGAGTACAAGCGACGTCAGAGCCCGGTTGGAGTGCGGGTTTCGGCAAAGGCCTTCGGCAAGGATCGGAGACTCCCGATCACCAACGGATTCCGGTGACCCCGGGCGTGGCCCCGGGGGGCCCGCAGCGTCGCAGCCTGGGGGTGGCTGCCCTGGCCCTAGCCGGGTTCATGTTCGGCTCCACGTTTCTCGTGGTCCAGGACGCGGTGGAGACCGCTTCGGTCACGGCCTTTCTCTCGGCCCGGTTCCTGCTTGCCGCCGCCGTGTTGTTGGTGGTGGCTCGTCGTCGGCCGTCGAGTGCCGACGAGGTTCGCCACGGGGTCCTAGCCGGGCTCAGCCTGTTGGCCGGCTATGTGTTCCAGACCGAGGGACTGCGCCACACCACCTCGGCGGCTTCGGCCTTCATCACCTACCTCCTGGTGGTGTTGGTGCCGGTGCTGCACGCGGTGCGGACCCGGCGACTTCCGGCTCGACCGGTCACGGTCGGGGTGGTGTTGGCCGTGGTTGGCCTGTATTTCTTGTCGGGCGGGGTGGCGGGCTTCGGTCGGGGCGAGCTACTCACCTTGTTGTGCGCGTTGGCCTTCGCCGTTCACCTGCTGATCGTGGGTGACGTGACCCACCGTCACGACCCGTTCCGGTTCACGTTCTGGCAGGTGGCGACGGTCGGGGTGGCGTGTGCGGTCCCGGGCGCGTTCAGCGAGGGCGGTTTCGGGTTCGGGGCCAGCGCGTGGGCCGCGGTGGTCTTCACGGCGGTGGGGGCCACCGCGGTCGCGTTCTGGTGCATGGCGTGGGGGCAACGGGTGGTGCCCGAGGCGCAGGCCGCGTTGATCCTGCTGATCGAACCGGTGTCGGCTGGGGTTCTCGGTTCTCTGGCCGGCGAGGAACTAGGTGCCGAAGGTGTTGTGGGCGCGGCCCTGATCCTGACGGGGGTGGTGGTGGCGGAGCTCTTCGGACGCCGGTCGGGGACCGGTACCGCTCCGTTGCCGACCGAGCTCGGATCCCAATTGGGTGACGCCTCCTAGGACCGGACCAATCCGCTCGGCTCAGTAGCTAGTTTTCGGTGATGGGTGTGGTGATTCCGGCTGGCTTGACCATTGACGAGGCGGCTCGCTGGTTGGGGGGATCGTGCTGGGCGGAACTGGCTGTGCACGAGGTTCTGACCGCGGTCATGGCCCATGCCGAGATTGAGCCTGACGTGCGGGTCAGCTTGTGGAGGGTTCGAGCTCACCGGGCGGAATCGGCCGACGAGTGGCATGCCCGGCTTCCCGAGTTGCGGGAGATGCCCCGGTCCAACTTCGTGACCGCCCCCTCGGGTTGGGAGATGGCCGCTCCCACCGAGGGGACGGCGTTGACGGCGGGTGAGGACTCTGTGGCCGAGGTTGTGCGCCTGCTGAGGTGGCTAGAGGACCGCTACGTGGCCCACGAAGCGGTGGCGGTTGGTCCCGCCGATGGGCCGACCGGCACGTCGCTCAGACGGGTTCGGGATCTGCTGGCTCAGGATCTGGCGATGCTGGCTGTCCCCCAGCGCTGAGCGCATCGGGCTCGACTGGCTTGGCGCGGACGTAGCGACGGTGGTCGGCCCGATACACCCAGTCCCCGCTTCCAGCCTGGAAGACCTCGACTAGGGCGGGGTAGCGCTGGGCGAGTTCGGCCAGGGTCACGGCCTGGGTGGTGGAAGCAGGATCGTCGCCGAAGTCGTCTTCGGTCTCGGTGCCCGAGTACAGCGTCCAGCCGCTGTCGATCTCGTCGACTGGGTCGTCATGGGTCACCCAGGCCGGTGGCCTGGCCTGGGCCAGGGCTCGGTGGGTGGCCACCGCTCGCTGATCGACCGCGAACGTCACCTCGTGGTGTCCGAGCGCGATCCCGGCGACGTGGCGGGGTTCGAACTCCAACACCACCCCCGCCGGTAGGTCAGCGATGACGGTGGACGGTGCGGTCAGTCGTCCCTGGAGCCCCTCGGCGGATGTCTGGGTCACCTCGACCCACATGCGTTCGGCGTTTGGGCCCTCGAGTGGGTCTTCTTCGAGCACGAAGATCAGCCGAACCTGGTCCCCTGGCTTGAGCGCGTTGCGTTCCGGCTCAGAAGGGATCGGAAATGCATCTGGATCGGCGAGATGCTGTGCCTCGGCATCCAACAAGCCCCAAGTCAGAGGGGTGGAGCTGGTGTCAGAGTCCATCATGTCCCCCCGAGATCACCACGTGGGCCCCCCAGAGTGCCAACTGCCACCTCGATACCCGGACATTTTTCCTGAAAGTTTGGGGCACTTGACCCGATCAGTAACCTGAGAGGACCCGCAGTCGGCCCGATCGTACGCGCTTCGGACCCGACAACTCGGGACTCCTCCGGGGAAATGCAACAGCCTCCCCCTCCAGCAAGCCAGGAACAGGTGCCAAATGGCCAAAGAGCGAGTGGAACGCGACGAAGAAGACCTCGTCCGCCTCTACCTCACCGACATCGGCCAGTACCCGTTGCTCACCAAAGACGACGAGGTACGACTGGCTCAGGCCATCGAGGCCGGCAACACCGCCCGCGCCGAGTTGGAGGCGGGTGAAAAGGGGCTCACCGCTGCCCGCAAGCGCGAACTTCGTCGCCTGTCCCGGGAAGGCGAGCGGGCCGAGCGCACCTTCGTCCAGTCCAACCTCCGTCTCGTGGTCTCGATCGCCAAGAAGTACCAGGCCTCGGGGCTTCCGCTGCTCGACTTGATCCAAGAGGGCAACCTGGGTCTGATGCACGCCGTCGAGAAGTTCGACTGGCGCAAGGGCTTCAAGTTCTCCACCTATGCCACCTGGTGGATTCGCCAGGCCATCACCCGCGGTATCGCCAACACCGGCCGGACCATCCGTCTGCCTGTCCATGCCGGAGACACGCTGGCCCGTCTCCAAAAGGCCCGGGCCCGTCTCGAGCTCAAGCTCGGTCGTCCTGCAACCCTGGCCGAACTGTCGGCCGAGGTCGAGATGCCCGAGGACAAGGTGACCGAGGCACTGCGATTCGCGGCTGAACCTCTCTCGTTGTCCGAGCCACTGCGCGAGGACGGCGACGCCGAACTGGGTGACGTGGTCGAAGACCGTTCGGCCGAGTCGCCCTTCGAGGTGGCGGCCACCGCCTTGTTGCCCGAGGAGATCACCCGGTTGTTGGCCCCCCTCGACGACCGCGAGCGGGAGATCCTCAAGCTCCGCTTCGGTCTGGACCGTGGCGAGCCCCGCACTCTCGAGGAGGTGGGTGAGCACTTCAACCTGACTCGGGAACGCATCCGCCAGATCGAGGCTCGGGCCATGTCCAAGCTGCGCCACCCGTCGTCGGACACCGGCGCCCGAGATCTCTTGGCGGTCTGATCCGGCCGTCCGCTCTGGGCTCGCCAGGTTTGCCGGGTTTGCCGGATCCGACCAGCACGGTCCCGGTCGGCTTCCTATGATCGGGGCATGAAGAAGCTGCTCATCCTCGTCGTCCTCGCCGCTCTTGCCACCGTGGTGGCCAAGAAGGTGAAGACGGTCTGAACCGTTCCCACGGCCGGTCCTTCGGGGCCGGCCGTGGCTGTTTCTCTGTATGTGATCGATCGAACCCTTGTGGGTGAGGTCATCGGTGGGTAGCGTGCCCCACGCCGCCTTCCCCGCGAGCCTGTTGTTCGCGTTGTGGGAGGCCCTGTGGTCACCGCTTGTTGGTCCCTCAAGGGTGGTTCGGGAACCACCGTCATCTCGGCTGGCCTGGCTCTGGCCATGGCTCGCCGTCGTCTCGGCCGGGACGTCCTGTTGGTCGACCTGGCTGGTGATCTGCCCGCCCTGTTGGCGATGCCCGAGCCTGGTGGCCCCGGTATCGCTGAATGGTTGGCGGCGGGGCCTTCGGTACCTCCCGATGCGCTGGCCCGCCTAGAGGAGCCCGTCACCTCCGGGCTGACCCTCTTGCACCGCGGCTCGGGACCGTTGCACGCCGCTCGCGGGTCGGTGCTGATCCAGGTGCTGGCTGGATCGGGGCGAGACGTGGTGGTGGATTGCGGAAACCTCCCGTTGATAGACGGGGTGTCAGACGGCCAGAGTGGCCTGGCGTTGCAGGTGGCAGCGGAGGCGTCCCGGTCGCTACTGGTGACCAGGGCTTGCTACCTCGCAGTGCGCCGGTTCGATCGGTGTCTGGTCTCGCCATCGGGGGTGGTGGTGGTGCGGGAGTCGGCGAGAGCCCTGTCCGACGTGGACGTGGCCAACAGGTTGGGGGTGCCGGTGGTGGCATCGGTGGCGGTGGATCCGGCGGTGGGCCGTGCTGTCGATTGCGGGCTGATGGTGTCACGGATGCCCCGTCGATTCGCAGAGGTCATGGGCGAGGTGGCCTGAGGTGGGCCTGGTTCCCGACGCACGGATAGATGAGCTCGTCTACGGCCAACTGCTGACCAGGGAGGCCGGAGTCGTCCCGGGCTCCGAGGAGATAGCGGCTCTGGTCCGTGGAGTCGACCCGCTGATGTCGGCGGCCGAGGTGGCCGTCGCTGTCACCCGGGTCCGGGCCCGGATGGACGGCCTGGGCCCCCTCGACGTGCTCCTGGCCGACGCCTCGGTCACCGACATCTTGGTGAACGGCTCCGGACCGGTCTGGGTGGAACGCCACGGTGAGCTGTCTCCCACCGATGTCTGGCTGGACCGCCCGGTGGTGGATCTCCTCATCGAGCGGATCCTGGCTCCGCTGGGACGCCGAGTGGATCCCCTCAACCCGGTCGCCGATGGCCGCCTCCCCGACGGCAGCCGGGTGCATGTGATCGTCCCGCCGTTGGCGGTCGACGGCCCGTGTGTGACCATCCGGCGGTTCGGGGCTCGGGCCGTGCCCCTAGCCGACCTGGCCCCCGATCCGATCGGTCGCCTGCTCCGGTGGGCGGTGTGGTCGCGCGCCAACGTGGTGGTGGTGGGTTCCACCGGATCGGGCAAGACCACGTTGCTGAACGCCATGGCCGCTCTCTTGCCACCGGCGGAGCGGCTGGTCACGGTGGAAGATGCTGCCGAGTTGCGTCTGCCGTCGGACCATGTAATCCGCCTCGAGACTCGGGTTGCCTCGGTCGAGGGGGCGGCGGCGATCCCAGCCCGGGAACTGGTGCGGAACGCGTTGCGCATGAGGCCGGATCGTCTCGTCATCGGCGAGGTGCGTGGTGGCGAGGCTCTCGATCTGATTCAGGCCATGAACACCGGCCACAACGGTTCGCTGTCCACGCTTCACGCCAACGGTTGTCACGACGCCCTTCACCGGCTGGAGACGCTGGCACTCATGGCCGGTGTCGGTCTGCCCCTGGAGGCAATCCGGGCCCAGGTCGTGGGGGCCGTCGACCTGGTGGTACACGTGGTGCGGTCCGAGGCCGGGCGTCGGGTGGTCACCGATGTGGCCGAGCCGATCTCAGACCTGTCGAGGGGAGTGACACCCTCCGTGCGGATGCTGGTGGAACAGGGGAGGGCGGTTGCGGACCCAATACGTTCACCTCGCCTGTCGGCCGCCACCTGGAGTGGATGGTGATCGCCCAGGTGACGACGGCCAACGCGCTCCTTCCGGTGGTGGCCGCCGTCATGGTCGGGGCGGCGGGTGTCACCTGGGCTGGAGTGGTGCGCCTTCAGCGTTCACACGCAGTGGTGCTCCGACTGAGCGGCCCTCACGATCCCGTAGCGCCTCCGCCGTGGTTCGTGACCGCGGTCGACATGTCGGGTCTCACGATGCGGGTCGATGTGGCATGGCGGTGGGCGACCAGGGTCGGGGTTCTCGCGGGTCTTGTGATGGCGGTCAACCATCCGGTGGTGGCCGTGGCCGTGGCGGCCGTGATGATGGTCGCCGTCAGGGCCCGGTCCCAGCTGCGCCGGCGGGCCGACGTGAGGGCCGAGGCCCATCACCTGGCCTCGGCGATAGACGTCGTCCTGTTCCGATTGGCATCGGGCTCATCGTTGGTGGCGGCGCTGGAACAGGCCAGCAACCAGCCATCTCCTTTGGCCGCCGACCTCGGTCGCATCGCGTCGCGAGTCGGTCAAGGGGTGGCGGTGCAGGTTGCCGTAGACGACTGGGCCCAACGGTCCGGCTCGGTGGGAATCAGGTTGGTGGCCGATGCCGTGGCCATCGCCGGTGCCTCCGGTGGCAGCCAGCAGGCCGCCCTGCTCGGCGTGCAGGCCACGCTGCGAGAGCGCGACGCGCTGGCCCGTGAGGTCAGGGCGCTGGCCTCTCAGGCCCGAACATCGGCTGTGGTCTTGGTGGCGGCCCCGTTGATGTTCGCCTTGGTGGTGGGTGTGGTCGATGACCAGGTGGGGAGGTTCCTCGTCAGCCCTGCGGGCCTCGTCTGTGTCGTCGTCGGGTTGGGGCTCGATGCCGCCGGGGCGGTGTGGATGGATCGCCTCACCCGGGACGTGGCCTGATGGTGGGGTTCGTCATCTCCTCGCAGTGGGCTCCGGTGTTGGCCGGTGGCGCCGTCGTCGCCGCCGGGTGGGCTGTGGGGGCAATGGGGGCCAAGCTGCCGGCCCGGCTGGAAGACCCCGTCGCCCGTTCCGAGGACCGTCATTCACCCAGAGCCGGCTCGGCCACGGCGCTGGGTGCTCCGCCGGTGGTGCCGCCACCGTCGCCGGCCCTGGTTGCGGTGGTTACTTCGATGGTCGGAGCCGTGGCCGTGGCGGTCGGGGTGCCGGTGGCAGTGGGGTTGGCAGGCTTGGTGGGTCTGTCCCGGTTGAGGGTCGCCCGCCACCGTCGCGTCGAACAGCAGCGCAACGTGGAGGCGGCAGTGCCCGACCTCATCGACTTGTTCTTGGTGGCAGCCGCGGCCGGGCATCCGGTGTCGGCCAGCTTGCGCATGGTCGCTCCCCGATCGCCCGTGGCGGTCAGGAGGCCCTTGACCGACAGCGTGGAACGACTCGATCGTGGATGTTCGCTCGCCGAGGTTCTGGCCCACCTCGGGGGCCAACTCGGAGCGCTGGGTGCGGCGCTCACCGGTGCGTTGGCGGGCAGCGCTGCCACCGGTTCCCCGCTGGTGCCCACCCTGGAGCGGGTGGCCGTGCTGGCCCGAGACCGGCGGCGACGAGCAGCCGAGGCCCGGGCTCGGCGACTACCGGTGACCATGTTGTTCCCACTGGTGGCTTGCGTTCTTCCAGCCTTCGTGCTGCTGACAGTGGTCCCTCTGCTGGTGGCGTCCCTTGGTTCGCTCCGCCTCTGAGGCTCTGATCCTGGATCCGCCGAAAGGCGGAGCCTTCCGGCGGAGTTCGATCGCCGGCCAACCCTAAGGAGGTGAGTGGATAGGCGAGCCGACCCATATGCACGGCATGGCTAAACCGAGGCGAAGCCTCGGTCTGATCAACCTCGCAGCGAAGACGACCGGACCTATGCGCTAGGACCCCTAAGGAGGCTCTAGTCAACATCGACCGCGACGGGATGCGACCCATCCGTTCGGGTCCTCAATGCACCTTCGGGTGCCGTTCCCGGCGGTTCCGGCCGGCTGCACCTTCGGGTGCCGTTCGTGTTCCCAATACGTGGAGGTGTTCCTCGTGAACCTGTCACCCCTGTCCCAACGTCCGTCATTCCCTCGCCCGGCCTCGCCGGCAGACTCCCCGGGCCGCAGGCCTGGGCAGAAGGGGCAGGCCACCGCCGAGTACGCCCTGGTGTTGTTGGGGGCGGCGGCCCTGGCTCTGCTGTTGGTAGCGTGGGCCACCGGTTCGGGCAAGATCGGCGAGCTGTTCGATGCCGTGATCGGACAGCTCATCTCCAAGGCCGGCTGACGTGACGATCCGGGGCGGTCTCAGACCACGGCTCTCACCATCGGGCCGCCCCGGATCGGAGGGCCAGGCCACCGTCGAGGTGGCCTTGGCGTTGCCAGTGGTGGTCGTAGCCCTCCTGTTGGTGATCCAGGTAGCGCTGGTTGCTCGGGCTCAGGTGCTGGTGGTCCAGGCCGCCCGCGAGGGGGCACGGGCTTCGTCGGTGGGTGAATCGCCCGAGGTGGCGCGGCACACACCGGGCCTGGACCCGACCCGGGTAGAGGTCTCCCAGGTCGGGGGAACGGTGCCCGGTTCGGTGGTGACGGTGAGGGTTGCTTATCGGGCAGCTACCGATGTGCCGTTGGTGGGTGGCCTTCTGGGGGACGTAACGGTGCGGGCCGCAGTCACGATGAGAGTCGAGGGCCCCACTTGAAGGCCCGCAGCAGTCGAGCGGCGGCGAGCTTGTCCAGCGGCTCGTTCAGGCTTCCGCACTTGGGTGACTGGACGCACGACGGGCAACCGTCATCGCAGCCACACTGCTCCAGCGTTTCCAGCGTGGCCGCCAGTTGCGCTTCGGTGGCTGCGTAGGCGAGCTCGGCGATGCCGATTCCGCCGGGGTGACCGTCATAGATCACCACCGCCGGGGCGTTCAGGTCTTCGAGCCAGGCCGTGGACACGCCACCCACATCCCAACGGTCACAGATGGCGAACAGCGGCAACATGCCGATGGCGGCGTGCTCGGCGGCATGTAGTGCACCGCCGAGTTGGCGAGCCTCGACCATGGCCCGTTCGATCACCACCGGCGGGATCCGCCACCACACACCGGTGGTGACCAGGGTGGACGGCGGCAACGTCAGGTCGTGGGCGGCCAGTAGGTCCCCTGACAGGATCTCTCGTTGCTGGTAGCCGGTGACCTGGCTGGTGACCTCGACCTCGGCCAGTCCGACCTCTATGCGCCCTACTGGCCGTGACGAGCGGGTTCGCAGGACCCGCAGGTCTACGTGGGAACGGGCCTGGGTGTAGGTGTGGCCGGGGTCGGGTTCGACGATGGCGGCACCGTCGTCCAGGTCCAGGTCCACCACCCGGTGAGGGCGGCCCTGGTGCAAGTACACGGCTCCGGGGTGGACACTCTCTGGGGCTCGGGCCCGATCGACGGTGCCGATCAGGGTGCCGTCAGCGAAGGCGATGCGGACTTCGTGAGCCGAGGTGGAACGGATGCCCACCTCGCTGGCGGGGTGACCACGCCGAGCCCACACCGCCATGGGTTCTCGCCGTCGGGGCCTGATCCTCAGCGTGTCGTCTTTGACCAGTCGGCGCACTCCGTCACCGAGTTGGTCTCCCCACCACCGTTCGTCGTGGTGGGTGAGGGGCTGCTCGTAGGCGGCGCAGGCCAGGTGAGGGTCGAGCACGTGAGGGTTGGCCGGGTTGATCACCGCCGGTTCGGGCCGACGGTCGAACACCTCGGTTGGGTGGCGGAGGAAGTGGTGGTCGAGTTGGTCCTCTCCGGCCACCAGTACCGCCACCGATGGCTGGCCCTCTCGTCCGGCCCGTCCGACCTGTTGCCACATCGATGCGATGGTGCCGGGGAACCCGTTGAGAACCACGGCGTCGAGCCCGCCCACGTCGATGCCGAGCTCGAGCGCCGAGGTGGCCACCACGCCGCCGAGGGTGCCCGAGAAGAGTTGGGCTTCTATCTCTCGCCGTTCGGCGGCCAGGTAGCCGCCTCGGTAGGGGCGGACCCGCCGGGCCAGCCGAGGATTGCGCCGGGCTACTTCGGCGGCCACCACTTCGGTTCCGGCTCGGCTGCGACAAAAGGCCAGGGTTCGGTGGTCTCGGGCCACCAGACCGGCCACCAGGTCGGCGGTGACGCGGTTGGGTGAACGGGGCCCGCCATCGCCACCGGCCCGGGCCGGGTCGACCAGGGCGATCAGCCGGGCGCCGCGGGGGGAACCGTCTTGGTCGACGGTGTACACGTCGGTTCCGCACAGCTGTGACGCCAAATGGCCGGGGGTGCCGATGGTGGCCGAGGTGAATACGAAGGTGGGGTTGGCCCCATAGGTCTCACAGATTCGTCGAAGACGGCGCAGCAGGTGGGCCACGTTGGTGCCGAAGACGCCGCGCAACACGTGGAGCTCGTCGATGACCACGTAGCGCAGGCGCATCAGGAACGTGGACCAGCGGGCATGCTGGGGGAGGATCCCGCAGTGGAGCATCTCGGGGTTGGTGAGCACCACATTCGCGTGGGCCCGGGCCCAGGTCCGCTGCTCGGGCTGGGTGTCTCCGTCGTAGGTGACGGGGGTGAGCCCACCGACGGCTAGATGCCCGAATGATCGGAGCTGATCTTGGGCTAGGGCTTTGGTTGGGAACAGGGCCAAAGCGGTACCGGGGCGGAGCCGGTCCACCACCGCTTCGGCGATGGGGACCTGGTAGCAAAGTGATTTGCCCGAGCCGGTGCCGGTGGCGATGACGGTGGAACGCCCGGAGCGGATGTGCTCCATGGCTTGGGCCTGGTGGGCCCAGAGGTGGTCGATCCCGGTCTCGGCCAGGCGTGAGGTCAGGGCCGCGGGGAGGTCGGCGGGGACGGGCGCGGTTTGCCCGGTCGATGCTTCTTGGAACTGGGCGTGGACCAGTCCGTCCCCGAGTAGTGCGCGCAGATGGTGCAGCTCGGTGTCCAACGAGTTCGGACGAAGCAGAGCGGCGGTGGACAAAGCGGTTCCCCGAACGAACGGAACAGACGTTCGGTATCGTACCGCGCCGGTCGGGCGGTCAGGCAGCTCCTCGGTCTGATCGACTTCTCAGCGGTTGCGACAGGACCTGTCGGCTACCGCACCCAGTCGGCCACCGCACCCAGACCGAGGTGCGTCTGGGTGCGGTGGGGTGCGGTTAGCGTGGGGGCTGGCTGGGCAACCCTGGAGCACCATGGATTTCCGACTGGAAGCGACCGAGCAGGACGGCTGGACGGTGGTGTCGGTTGCTGGCGAGGTAGACGTGGCCACCGCCCCGGCGCTGCGGACCCGCCTCATCGACCTGGTGGCAGATGGGTGTCGTCGGCTGGTGGTCGACCTCGCCTGGGTCGACTTCATCGATTCGACCGGGCTGGGTGTGCTGATCGGCACGCTGAAGCGGATTCGATCCCACGATGGTGAGATGGTTCTGGTGATGGATGACCCCCGGGTGTCGAGGATCTTCGACATCACCGGCCTGCATCAGGTCTTCACCATCGTTTCGTCTCTGGATGAGGTGCCGGGGTCGTGAACCCTGTCGACGACGCCGCTGAGGTCGTCGAGTTGATTATTCCGCCTCGGCCCGAGATCGTGTCGGTGGCCCGCCTGGTGGTCGGGGCCGCAGTGGCCATGGATCCATCCTTCGACGAGGAACGCAGCGCCGATTTGCGCCTGGCTGCGTCCGAGGCCTGTACCAACGCCATCGAGGCTCAGTTGGCTCGGCGCCAGGCCCGTGATGCTGACCTGCCGATCGTGCTGCGCTGCGAGTTGGGTGCGGATTCGATCGTGCTCACCGTGCAGGACCATGGGGGCGGGTTCGATCCCGATGACCTTCCCCCCCAGCCCGAAGCCACCGACCCGGCCCGGCTCGATTACGAGGACGGCCTTGGCATCCCGCTCATCCGCCTTCTCTCCGACGATCTCGAGTTCCGTGAGACGCCAGGGGGTACCACCGTGGTGATGAAGTTCGAGCCGCGGCTCACGACCGGGACCATCGAACCTTGAGCCATCCGAGCATGGGGGATGGCTTCCCCGACGATCCAGACGACGACGATGACGACGAGCTGTTCGGCTTCGGCGACGAGTTCGACGACGACGACGACTACGAAGACGATATCGACCAGGACTGGGACGGCGAGCCGATCCCCAAACCGGCCGAGCTGTTGGCACTGGACTCGGTCACCGAAGAGTTGTTCGCCACCCTGCGCCGCTGGTTCGACGTACCAGCCCTGGTCACCCTCGATCTGACCGAGGTTGATTCGGCGGTGACCGAACTGGGTGATCCTCAGATGGTGGCGGCCCTGGCCATGCGCAAGCTCCAGGCCCTCAACCTGTTGGCCACACCAGGAGTGCGGACCACCACCGATGTGGTGGTGGCCATCGTGAACGACTTGGAACGGGCCATGGTCCAGGCCCCGAACATGTGGCTCAAGCGCCAAGCCGCGGCCACCGACTGGGATTCGGCGCTGGAGGCGCTGGAGGCCGGCGACGTGGAGGGACTGGACGAGGCCCCGGTGGAGGCTGACGAGATCGACCCCGAGGTCCACCGCTTTCGAGTCCTGCACGGAGCCCTACACGAAGCCATGTTCGCGGTGATCGAGATCTCCGAAGGTGCAATCCGCGAGTTCGAGTGAGCAAGCGGACCCGGCCCTGGTGGTCAGGTGAGCTGGTGGTTGATCCCGGTCAAGGGTCGGGGCCCGACCCCTATGGTGGCGCCGCCGGGGTTGGTGGGGGTTCGGCGGTACCACTGGAGCGGGGCTGCTGGCGTGGCCCGGAAGGCGATGCGGTAGGGGCCCGGCGTCAGGTTGGTGAGCCGGAACTGGCCGCCCGGGAGAGTGGTGGTACGACCGGACGGTACCCACGTGTCGTGGGGGCCGAAGGCCAACACCTCGATGCCAGCCTTGCCGACTCCCCATCGGTCGGTGACTCGACCCGTCACCGGGTAGGAGCGGGCCAGCACGGCGTCCACCCTCAGCGATCGTCCCGGTACCTCCACGGGACCGCCAGCGGTGGAGTGGAGCGGTCCGGCCAGCCACGCCGTGCCCAGGTCCGAACCGGCGGGGGGCACGACCACCAGGCCGTAGGACCCGGCGGGCAGGTCGGTGAGCTCCCAGGTTCCGTCGGCTCCGGTGACCACCCCCGCGGTGGGGGTGAAACCGTCGCCAGGTCGGTAGGCCAGCACCGCCGCGCCCGCTACGGGCATCGTGCTGGGGTCGGTGACCGTGCCGTGGATCGTGTGGTGCTGAGGACCGCACTCGGTGCGGAACCGCCAGCGGTAGGGGGTGACGGCCTGGCCTCGGGCATCGGTGACTGCGGCGGTGACCCCCACACCAACCTCGTACCACGAGCATCGGTCGAGGTCTCGAGCCGGTTGCACGTCGATCAGGTGCTGGCCGGCGTCACCGCCGTAGGGAACGCTGCGTGGGAAACCGGCCAGGACCGGCAGCACCTCACCGGAGGCCACATCGGTGATGGTCATGGTGCCGGGCGCCATCTGGGCGGGCACGCCGGGGCCGCCGGTGGCGGGGGCGTACGGGCGGGAATGAGTCAGCACCGCGGTGATTCGGGTTTGGGCACCGCCTCGTCCTCGTGAGCTGCCGGGTTGGTAGGAGCGGACCCAGCCCGAGGATGGGACGCTACCTGGCCGGTGGCGGGGTAGGTGACAGAGACGGTGGTTGGAGGTTGCGCCCCGTTCAGGCGGCCCCACATCGATCCCCAGTATCCGGCGATGGCACGGGCCGCGAAATTCACGCCGCCCGGCGCGGTGACCATGTTGGCCGACATCCACGGCATGGCCGCCTGCACCCCGGCCAGGTGGTCAATGGCCCATTGGGTTTCGAGATCCCACACCGCGCTCATGTGAGGCACCAGTTCGAACTGGGCCGCGGTGACACCTTCGAATCCGGAATCCTCGAACACCTGGAGCAGGGCATCGGCGTCGGGTAGCGGCGGCATGACTGGGCGAGGGACACCGTGTACGGCCACCGCCACCAGATCCATCTGGGTCTCGGCCCCGCCCTCGTTGGCGGTGGGAAGGCCGTTCACGTAGTACTCGTTGCGGTCCGGGCCGTTGGGTTCGAACAGCCAGTCCCACACCTCGTCGCCCATCCCGTGGCCGGCCACTCCGAAGGCGTGGGCGATCATGTCCGCGCACGGGGCGCCGGGATCGGTCAGGTCGGGGCCGCAGTCGTCGCGGGCGGCGATGAGGTCTATGTAGGCGTCGACGAAGCGTTGCCAGTGCGCCTCCTCGCCGTAGGTGTTGGTACCGAAGTAGCCGAGGTCGGGGAACATGGCCCCGGCCCGCACCTGGTCCTCGTGGGCGCGCAAGAGGTTGGCCAGGCCCGGTTCGGTGACGTAGTCGATGGCCTCCACCGCCATCCACCCGTGGGTGGTGATCCCAGCGGCCTCCGCTGACGGGGTCGGAGTCAACAACGTGGTGGCGACGGTCACGGCGGTGAACAGGCAGGTCAGCCGAACCTGGCGGCGGGCGATAGCGCGACGGTGCCCGCGGCCGGTGTCGGGGCGCGGCCTTCGGCCCGCCCCGGTTCTTTCAGAGGTTGTCGGCTTGGCGCCGGCCGTGGGCTGGGGGAGGGTTACCGCTCTGGCGCGGCCCTCAGCGTTGGATCGGGTGAGCCCCATAGGTAACCCTCTCGGTCAGATCCGGCCTACGTCGGGCGGCAGTTCGGTGGGCATGTAGCGCGACAGCTCCTGCTTGGCCACCTGGCGGCGGTGGACCTCGTCGGGGCCGTCGGCCAGGCGCAAGGTGCGGATCCCGGCGTACATGGCGGCCAGGGGGACGTCGTTGCTCACCCCCATGCCTCCGTGGGCCTGGATGGCCCGGTCGATCACCTTGAGGGCCACGTTGGGGGCCACCACCTTGATGGCCGAGATCTCGATGGCGGCGCCCTTGTTGCCGACGGTGTCCATCAGCCACGCCGCCTTCAACGTGAGGAGGCGGGCCTGTTCGATCTCCATGCGGGAGTCGGCGATCCATTCCCGGATCACCCCCTGCTCCGACAGCGGGCGCCCGAACGCCACCCGGTTGGTCACCCGCTGGCACATCAGCTCCAACGCCCGTTCGGCGGCGCCGAGGGCCCGCATGCAGTGGTGGATGCGGCCGGGGCCGAGGCGAGCCTGGGCGATGGCGAACCCACCTCCTTCCATGCCGATCAGGTTGGACACCGGCACCCGCACGTCGGTGAAGGTGACCTCGCAGTGGCCTTCCTGATCGATGTAGCCGAAGACCGGCAGCGACCGTTCGATCACCACGCCCGGGGTGTCTCGGGGGACCAGGACCATGGACTGTTGGAGGTGGCGGTGGGCGGATGGGTCGGTCTTGCCCATCACGATGAAGATCTGGCAGCGCTCGTCGGCGGCGCCCGACGTCCACCACTTGCGTCCGTTGATCACGTACTCGTCGCCGTCGCGTTCGATGCGGCACTCGATGTTGGTGGCATCGCTGGAGGCCACCGCTGGTTCGGTCATGGCGAAGGCGGAGCGGATCTCACCTTCGAGCAGGGGGACCAGCCACTGCTCCTTCTGCTCGTCGGTGCCGAACATGGTCAGCACCTCCATGTTCCCGGTATCGGGTGCCGAGCAGTTCAGCGCCTGGGGGGCGATGGCGGCCGAGCGGCCGGTGATCTCGGCCAGGGGCGCGTAGTCGCTGTTGGACAGGCCGTCGGTCCACTGGGTCTGGTGGGGGAGGAACAGGTTCCACAGCCCCCGGCTGCGGGCCTCGGCCTTGAGTTCCTCCATGATCGGCGGGTGGTGGTGGGGGTTCCCCGAGGCCGCGATCTGTTCGTGGTACACGGGCTCGGCCGGGTACACGTGGGAGTCCATGAAGTCGAGCAGTTCCTGACGGAGCGTCTCGGCCCGGGGCGACAAGGCGAAGTCCATGCCCGGAACCTACCCCTGCCCTCAGGACCGAGTGGATAGGTCTGGTCTGTGCGAGGTTCAGGCCTATGTCGCACATCAAGGTGCTACATTTGAGTATGGGATCGGTTCAGTCCTTCGGCGTGAGAGAGCTACGCAACGACACGGCTGGCGTTCTCGAAGCGGTAGAGCGAGACGGCGAGGCGTTGATCACCAAACGAGGGCGTGTCGTCGCCAAGTTGGTGTTGGTCGACGGCCCTGACGGGTCGCCGCTTGACGACTTCGTCGCCTGGGCGAACTCGCTCTCGGGGCACGACACGGGATGGGTCGACGAGTTCCTGCGCGAGAAGGCACTCGACTCAGAGGCGGCCGAGCCCAAGCCATGGGAGTGATCCTCGACACCTCGGCGGTGATCGGCCTCGTCGAGCTCGATGCAGACAGGCCAGCCATCGTTGCCTCCGTGCTCAAAGTAGGTGGCGACAAGCGGCCGGCGATCCATGTCGTCACCCTCGGAGAGTTGGCGGCAGGTGTGCACCGCGCCGTCGAACAGTTCGGATCGGGCTCGGTGGAGGCGAACGCCAGACAACGCACCTTGGACGTCGCCGCCGGTCGCGAGGCAGGTGGATCTGGCCGCCCGCGCTTGTCCACCTTCGACATCGATGCGGCCACGTGGGGTTGTTTCGGTGAGATAAGCGGACCGATGGGTAGGCGCATCAGCAACAACGACAAGTGGATCGTCGCCGCCGCGATCGTCAACGAGCGTGTCCTGATCACCCAGGACGAGACGCTGGCCGACCGCGCCGGTGGCATTGGAGTAGAGGTGGCGCTCGTTCGGAGACAACCTCCCGACCGGTGATCTAGTGGTCCGGGTTGGAGCGGAAGCGCTCAGATGACCCCAAAGATTTGGGCTTGGGTCAGCAGGTGAGGCCGTGGTCGATGGGGACCACGGCGCCGGTTATGGCGGTGGCCTCATCCGAGGCCAGGAAGGCGATCAGGGCGGCGGGCTCTTCGGGCGCGAGAGACTTGCCGTTGACGCCCATCGCTTTGCGCATCAACTTCCAGTCCATGGCTTCGGGGAAGTCGATGGTGGACACCATCGGGGTGTCGACCTGGCCGGGGGAGATGGCGTTGACCCGGATGTTGTGCTTCACGTACTCCCAGGCGATGGAACGGGTCATCATGGCCACCCCACCCTTGGAGGCGCCGTACCCGGCGTTGTAGGCCTGCCCGAACATGCCGGCCGAGGACGCCACGTTGACGATGGCGCCACCACCGGCTTCGAGCATGGCGGGAATGGCGGCCCGACACATCACAAACGGGCCTCGGACGTTGACCCGCATCATCAGATCGAAGTCCGCCATCGACGCCTCATGCGTGATGGCGAAGCGCAGCACCCCGGCGACGTTGGCCAGCACCGTGGCCGGGCCCAGTTCGCTGGCGGCGTCGGCCACCGCGGTGGCCACCGCGGACTCATCGGCCACGTCGAGGGTCATGGCCAGGGCCCGGCCCCCGCCGCCGGTGATGGCCGTGGCCGTGTCGTGGACGGCCTCGGCCAGGTCGAAGCAGGCCACGCTGGCCCCTTCCGACGCCAGGCGCAGGGCGGTGGCCCGCCCTATGCCCGACGCGGCCCCGGTGACGATGGCGGTGCGTCCCTCGAATCGACCGGCAAAACCCATGGTGAAACCCTCTCGCTCGACAAGGCCGCACGGCCCCGAAATGACGAGGTGACCCTACAAGCCCCGACGAGAACACGTTCTAGTGCCGAGACCGGCAACCATTGCTGGGGTAGGGACTCACCTGCGCTGAACGCTGCCCGGTTCTCGTGGGCCGCCTTCGGCGGACGATTCCTGGTTCCGTCGAGCCTGGTCCTCACTTCGTTGCGGGGGCTCGACGGCGTTTGCTCAGTGGCTCGCAAGCTCGCAACAGCGCAAACGTTGTCTGTTGCAGCACTAGGCCCGGCCAAGGTGCGTCGGGAGGAGTCACCCCGGCATGCGGTCGGTCTCGTAGGCCCACATGGCGAGCTCGACTCGATTGCGAGCACCGAGCTTGTTCATCAGGCTGGCGAGGTGGGTCTTCACGGTGCTGAGGCTGATGGAGAGCTCGTCGGCGATCTCGGCGTTGGTTCGACCACGAGCGACGGTCACGAGCACCTGTTCCTCACGTTCGGTGAGCGGCTCGATCGGCTGTGCCGCCGGCTCCCTGGATGATGCCCCGCCGTCGGCGAAGGTGGACAGCAGCCGGGCGGTCACGCTCGGAGCGATGAGGGCGTCGCCGCTGGCGGCAGAGCGCACGGCCTGCGAGAGCAGGTCGGGTCCGGCGTCCTTGAGGAGGAATCCGCGTGCGCCGGCCTTGAGCGCCCCGTGCACGTACTCGTCCAGGTCGAACGTGGTGATCACCACGACGGCGAGCGGGTCCTCGACGTCCGGCCCCGCCAGCTGGCGGGTGACCTCGATGCCGTCCAGCTCGGGCATGCGGATGTCAAAGAGGCAGACGTCGGGGCGCAGCGAGCGGGCGAGCTCGAGCGCATCGCGACCGTCGACGGCCTCGGCCACCACCTCGATGCCGGGCTGGGCGTCGAGGATCATGCGCAGTCCGGTGCGCACGATGTCTTGGTCATCGGCGACCAGGACCCGGATCGTCACGTCGTCACCGCTCGACGGGGGAGCGTCGCCGCGACCGCCCAACCACCGCCGGGACGTGGACCTGCGTCGAACGTGCCCCCGAGGAGCTGGGCCCGCTCGGTCATCCCGACGAGCCCGAAGCCCGGTGCGGACAGCATCGACGTGCCGCTGCCTCGTCCATCGTCGACGACGGTGAGTCGAACGTGGTCGTCGTCGCCGTCGACCCGCACCTCCACCTTCGACGCGTGTCGAGCGTGGCGGAGGGCGTTGGTGACCGCTTCCTGGGCGAGGCGGAAGCAGGCGGCATCGACCGAAGGCCTGATCTCGTCGAGTCCGTCGGCGATCGTCACCGCCACTCGGGGCCCAGTTGCGCCGCCGTGTCTTTCGAGCTGAGGCAGGTCGCGGATGCCCTGCTGCGGCCGTAGATCGGCCTGGTCTCCCTGACGGAGGGCGACCACCATCGACCGCATCTCGTCGAGGGCACGGGTCGCCTCGTCCTCGATCACGCGCAGCGCCTCGACCGCCGCTTCGGGCCGGGTGGCGGCAACGACCCGACCGGCCTGCGCCTGCACCGCGATGGCCGAGACGTGGTGTGCCACGGTGTCGTGGAGCTCGCGGGCCAGCTCCGCCCGCTCGCGCGATCGCAGTCCCGCGACCTCCTCGGCCCGAAGGTCGGCGGCGTACCGGACGGCGAAGCCGATGGTGCACGAGAGCAGCATCACGAGGGCACCGCCGACGAGGTTGCCGCCAGGATGGCCAGCGACACCGGACACGGTCAGGGGGACCGTCATGACGAGGAGGCCGATCCCGACGTCTCGTCCCGACGCCCACCGCGTGAGCGCGTACGGGAGGACGAGCATGAACGCCGAGGTGTCGAGACCATCCCACGTCACATCTCCGACAATCGAGAGGGCCTCCACCGCGCTCGCCGTCCCGAAGCAGACCACGAACACCGGTAGCGGCCGGACTCGGCGCCAGGGCAGCAGTAAGGCGAGGCCGACCGTCACCACCAGCGAAGCGCCGCGCCACACCAACTGCTCGCGGGTGATGGCCTCCGTCGTCGCCAGCACGACCACCGCGGCGACGAACAACCAGTCACGCCCTGCTGGCCCGGGGGGATCAGCCGCCGGTGGTTTCGCCCAGTAAGGCCGGATCCGGTCCAACGCCACACCGCAAAGGGTACGAGACCCGGGGCTGAGCGGGATCGGCCAAAAGGATGATCTCTGCACCGACCGAACAGACGGTGCCGAAATGACCGGAATCCCGATGTGCGGTCGGTGCCGGATCCCGACGATGTCACCATGCCCATCACGACGACCACCCCGGTCTCCCCCCCCCCCCCCCCCCCCCCGGGGGCCCCGCGGGGGGGGCCGCCCCGCGGCGCCCCGCGGGGGGGGGGGGGGGCGCCGGGCCCCCCCCCGCCCCCGGGCGCGCGGGCCCCCCCGGGGGCCCCCCCCCCCCCCCCCCCCCCCCAACCCGGGGGGGCCGGCGATGATCAGCGTGACCGGTCTCACCAAGCACTACGGGGAGCGACGTGCGGTCGACGACCTCAGCTTCGAGTTGAGAGCCGGCAGGGTCACCGGCTTCGTCGGCCCTAACGGCGCTGGCAAGTCCACCACCATGCGGATGATGGTTGACCTCACCCGTCCCGACCGGGGTGAGGTCCGCTACGACGGTGTCCGCTTCGCGGACCTCACCCACCCGTCGCGGACCGTGGGTGCGGTCCTGGACGCCCGCTGCATGCACCCGGGTCGCACCGCCCGGAACCACCTCCGAGTCGCCGCCGCCCTCAGCTCCATTCCGGTCGCCCGGGTAGACGAGGTGCTGGCCGACGTGGGACTCGAGAGCGTGGCCGATGAGCGGGCGGGTCGGTTCTCGCTCGGCATGCGCCAGCGGCTGGCACTCGCTTCTTCCCTGCTGGGAGACCCCCGGGTCCTGCTGCTCGACGAGCCGTCCAACGGCCTGGACCCCGACGGTATCCGCTGGCTGCGGATCCGGCTTCGCCGCTTCGCCGACGCCGGCGGCACGGTCCTCGTGTCCAGCCACCTCATCGCCGAGCTCGCCAAGTTGGCCGACGACCTCGTCGTCGTCGGCGCCGGAAAGCTCATCGCCGCCGAGACCGTCGACTCCGTCACCACCCGGACCGGGCTGTCCCTCGAGGACAGCCTCCTCGAGATGACCACGGCCGCCGCCGAGTTCACCGCCCCATGACCACCGACACGACCTCCCGGATGACCCCAGGCACCGCCAATGCCACCACCGAGCACGAGGAAACCCACATGACCACCACCGAGGCATCGCTCCCACTGGCCGACGAGGTCACGAACATCAGCGGCCCGCGTCCGGCAGGCCATCTGGCCGCGGTCCTGCGCAGCGAACGGATCAAGGCCACCACCGTGCGGGCCAACCAGGTCCTCGTCACCTCCTCGGCGATCATCGGGCTGCTCATCTCTTGGGCCACCGCCGCCTTCGTAACCGACGATGTCCTCACCGCCGCCGACGTCTTCGTCTATCCGACACTGCTGACCGCGGTGCTCGCCGCCATCGCCGGCGTCCTGCTGTTCACCACCGAGGTGCAGCACGGCACCCTTCCCGCCGCCCTCACCGCCCACCCGTCACGGTGGCCCGTCGTGGCTGCAAAGTCGCTCGTGGCCACCGGCTTCGGCCTGGTCCTGGGGGTAGTCGGCCTTACCGCGGGATTCGTGGGCGCGCTCGCCGGCGGCCTCGAGGTCGGCGACACCTCGGGCATGGTGACGACGGTGCTCTGGGCGCTGCTCTACACCGTTGGAGCAGCGCTGCTCGGTCTCGGAGTCGGGATTGTGGTCCGCCACAGCGCGGGCGCAGTCTCCGGCCTGCTCGTCTGGTGGCTGGTCGTCGAGGGCATGGTCGTCTCCTTTGCCCCCGTCCAGGTCGTCCGGTTCGTGCCCTTCGATGCCGGCGCCCGCACGCTCGGCATCGAGACCGACATGGACCGGCCCGAGGTCGTCGCCGCAAGACTGGCGAACGCCGTCCACGCCTCGATCTTTTGGGGCTACGTCATCGCCGCCCTGGTCCTGGGGACGGTCCTGCTGGTCCGACGCGACGCGGACTGAGACGACGATCGCCACTGGTCGGCAGACACCCGTTCCCTCCGGCGGCCGTCGTTGGTGACCGGCACGAAGTCGTCCAGAGTGGGTCCCCCCAGGCGCAGCGAACGCTGTCGTCTCTGGTCGTGGTCTTGGCCGGAGACCGCACCGCGGACCGGGGGCGGGCAGGTCCGGTACTGTGGCACAACCGGTCAGGGGAGATCGGTGCCGGCAAGGGGAGCACTTCGCGTTGACCAATCCAGCCGACGATGCCGCCGTACCCGCGCTGCGTCTAGCGGACGTGGGCGTGCGCTTCGGTGGGATCGCGGCCCTGGACCGGGTGTCGATGACGGTGAAGTCGGGCGAGATCTGCGGCCTGATCGGCGCCAACGGAGCCGGCAAGACCACCCTGTTCGACGTGATCTCGGGGATCCGGGTGCCCGACTCCGGTCAGGTCGAACTGCACGGCCGTACCGTCACCGGCTGGTCACCTCACCGCCGGGCCCGGGCCGGGCTCAGGCGGACCTTCCAGCGGGTGCAGGTCTTCGGATGGTTGACCATCGAGGAGAACCTGTTGGTGGCCGGTGAGTGGCACGGCGGTGGCGGCGGTGTGTTGGCCGATCTGGTGGGCGCTCCCACCCGGCGGAGCCGAGAACGTGAACGACGAGACCGCGCCCGAGAGGTGCTGGTCCGCTGCGGTCTGGAGCGCGTTGGTTCGCGCCAGGCCACCGGTCTCCCCATCGGAACGGCCCGCTTGGTCGAACTGGGACGCGCCCTGATGGACCGTCCCAGCCTCTTGTTGCTAGACGAGCCGGCATCGGGACTCGACCATGCCGACATCGAACGGTTCGCCGCCGTGGTGGAGGGAGTGCGAGACGACGACGGCACCTCGGTCCTGCTCGTCGAACACGACGTGGCCTTTGTGCTCAGCCACTGTGACCGGGTGGTGGCCCTCCACCTCGGTCAGGTGCTGGCCCAAGGCTCCCCCGACGACATTCGCCACGACCCCGCAGTCCGTGAGGCCTATCTCGGCACGCACACCGTCTGAACCGACTGTTACAACCCTGCCCCGTCCAACCCCCAGACCCACCCCTGACCCTCGGAGGAATCCATGAAGCTCACCGGTCCCAACCCACCGAGCCGTAGCCGCTCCCGTCGCAGAGCGCTGGTGGCCGTGATGGCATCGGCCTCGTTGCTGATGGCGAGTTGCTCGGAGAGCACCAAGGACGAAGGCGCCTCCACCACCACGGCCGCCGGTGGGGGCGGCACCACCACCGAGCCCACCACCCGCACGACCCGGGGTGTCACCGACACCACCATCAAGGTGGGCGGGGTGGTGTTCGACACCTACTACGGCGACGCCCGCGTCGGCGTGGAAGCCCGTCTCAAGCAGGTGAACGACGCCGGCGGCGTCCACGGCCGCAAGATCGAAGTGGTCGAGATCGAGAACGACAACAACGAACCCACCAAGGGAGCCGAGATCACCCAGCGCCTGGTGGAACAAGAAGAGGTGTTCGCCATGCTGCCGGTGCTGTCGGGGCAATTCGGCGGTGGCGACTACATCGTGGAGAACAACATCCCCACCTTCGGTTGGGGTACCCACCCGGCATTCTGCGGCAACACCGTGGCCTTCGGCTTCACCGGATGTGTCACCAACCCGGACCTGACCGTGGGATCCAACGCCTTGGGAACCGTCTTGGAGGAGCACTTCGGCACCTCCGACATGAAGGTGGCCTTCATCGGCGAAGACAACGACTCGGGTCGCGGTGGCCTGGCGCTGCTGTCGGCCTCGGTGGCCGACCGGGGCTTCGAGGTGGTGTTGGAGGACAACTCCCTGCCCGCTCCCCCCGACGTGGTTGGTGACCCCAGCCCGTTCGTCACCAAGATCCTCGACTCGGATCCCGACATCGTCTACCTGATCGCCACCCTGTCGGGTACCAGCCTGGCCGCCGCCCTCCAGAACGCCGGGTTCGACGGGACCATCATCACCCCGTCCTACAGCCCGCTCCTGCTCGGCGCCCCCGGCTATGACGGCGTGTTCGTCAACACCCAGTTCTCCATGGACCCCGAGGTACCAGCCAATGCCGCCATGCTCGAAGCCGTGAAGGAGGTCAAGCCCGACCAGAAGCTGAACCTGGCCGTGTCGGCGGGCTACTGGGTGACCGACATGTTCATCAAGGCCCTCGAGGAGACCGGCGAGGACCTGACCGTGGAGAAGTTCCTGGCCACCCTGAACGGCGGCGACTTCACCTTCGAGGTGGAAGGCGTGGTCGGGCCGTCGACCTGGCCAGCCAAGCACGACGAGCCGGTGCCGTGCGCCGCCCTGGTCGAGGTGAAGGGGACCGAGTTCGTGCCCACCATCCCGCTCACATGCGGCGAGACCATCAAGGTGGGGTGACGGTCCACCCTTGACCGAGCTACTCAGCCTCGTGGTGGCCGGCGCCGTCGCCGGCGGCCTCTACGCCATCATGGCCTCGGGCCTGGTCCTCACCTACCAGGCCTCGGGCGTGTTCAACCTGGGTCACGGGGCGGTGGCCTTCACCACCGCCCTCACCTTCCATGTCCTCAACCAGCCTCACGATGAGGGAGGCCTCGGCCTCCCCATCGTGGTGGCCGGGTTGATCGCGGTCGGTGTGGTGGCCCCGTTGATCGGGCTGATGCTCGACGTCGCGTTGTTCCGTCGTCTGTCCTCGGCCCCTGAAGCAGCACGCCTGGTCGGTGGCATCGGTGTGCTGATCGCGTTGCCGGCAGCGGCGCTGTTGTTGATCCAGATTGTCAACGGAGTGTTCGGAACGGAGTTGCCCGATGCCACCGGTCAATCCGGAACCAGCCCGCCAGGGCTGGGCCCGGTTCCGGCTCGGAGCTTCCAACTGACCCAAGGTGTGGCCATCACCTCGGACCAGTTGGCGGTGGTGGTGGCCGCGGCCGCGGCTGCCGGCGGGCTCTGGTACCTGATGCGGCGCACCCGGCTCGGCCTGGAGACCAGGGCCGGGGTCGACCGGCCGGTCCTGGCCCGTCTGCGAGGCATAGACACCGATCGGTCATCGCGCATCGTCTGGTCCTTGAGCTCTGCGCTGGCCGGGTTGGCCGGCGTGTTGATCGCCCCCATGTTCGACCTGAGCGCACTCACGTTCCACATGATCGTGTTCACGTCCTTCACCGCCGCGGTGGCGGCCCGCCTGCGTTCGGTGCCGATGGCCTTCGCCGCCGGCATCGGGCTCGGCGTGATCCAGAACCTGGTCTACGGCTACGCCCCCGACGTATTGGCCGACGTGTCGGGGTTCCGGACCTCGGTGCCGTTCATCTTGTTGTTCGTGCTCATGTTCTTCGTACCGTCCCGAGGACGCGAGGCGGGATCGGTGGCCGAAGAGGCCCCGGTCGAAGACCCCCGCAGCGACCTGGCGCCATGGCGCAAGCGGGCGCCCTGGGCCGCGGCCGGCCTGGCGCTGATGGCCTACGGGTTCTTCGTGGCCGACGCCTACTGGACCGGGATCATCAACCGCGGTTTGGTTCTGGGCCTGGTGTTCTTGTCGTTCGTGGTGGTCACCGGTTTCGGGGGCATGATCAATCTGGCCCAGGCCACCTTCGTGACCGTCGGAGGGTTCACGGCGGGGTGGCTGGTCAACCACCAGTGGCCGTCGACGGTTCCCGTCCTCATGAACAACGGCCGCATGACGTTCTGGATGGCCACCATCGCCGCGGTGGTCGTGACCACCCTGGTCGGCCTGTTGGTCGCCTTGCCTTCGCTGCGACTCGGCGGGCTGGCCCTGGCCCTGGCCACCTTGGCCTTGGCCCTGGTCGGTGACCGGCTGGTGTTCCAGCTCGGCGGTGTCCGCAACGGGACCCGGGGCTGGTCGGTTCCCAAACCGGCCTACGGTCCGGTCGACCTGGGCGACCCGGTCACGTTGATGGTGGTGCTGTTGGTTTTGGTGGTGTTGGTGGTCGGGTTGGTCGGCAACCTTCAACGGTCCGCCACGGGCCGGGCGGTGCTGGCCCTTCGGTCCTCACCGGCGGCCGCTGCGACCGCCGGCATCGACCCAGTACGAACCAAGCTCACCGTGTTCGCGGTGTCGGCGGCGCTGGCTGGTTTCGCCGGTTCGTTCTTCGCCTTGGTCAACAGCCCGATCACCAACACCAGCGCCCCGCCATTGCTCGGGATCGTGTGGTTGGCGGTCGCTGTCACCTTCGGAGTGCGTCGACCGGGCGGGGCCGTGGTGGCCGGCTTGGTGTACGCCCTGATGCCACCGGTGCTGGGTGGGATCGGTGGCTCATGGGGGGCGCCGTGGGACCGGTTGCCCGACACGTTGCGTGACGTGCTGGCCGCCCCTGAGTTCGCCGCCATGTTGTTCGGCCTCGGTGCTGTGGGCCTGGCCCGCCAACCCGACGGCGTGCTGGCCGAGGTCGGCCACTCGCTGCGGGCCCGCCGAGACCGCCGGTCCCCGGTCGTGGCTCCTGTTCTCGCTTCCACCTCCACCGAGGTCGCGGTCGAGGCCGGCGTGGGAGCGGGCCCGACAGCCAGTGGCACCGGCCGCGACGAAGACGTGGAAGCCGGCGTGGCCGGACCCGCGGCCGCGGGGGTGGCGGAGCCGTCGTCGCACGGCCCGGTCGCCCCGTCGTTCAAGGAGCGGCCCGAGCCAGCCGAGGCCTGGGCACTGGACCTGAGATCCATCACCGCTGGATATGGAGAGGTCGAGGTATTGCACGACGTGTCGGTGGCGGTCGCCCCCGGCGAGGTGGTGGCCGTGTTGGGGGCCAACGGCGCCGGCAAGTCGACCCTGTGCGCGGTGGCTGGCGGCCTGGTCGAGGCGAGCACCGGGCAGGTCGTGCTCGGTGGCGTCGACGTGACCTCCCACCCCACCCACCTGCGAGCGCGGGGCGGTCTGGTGCTGGCGCCCGAGGCCCGGGGCATCTTCCCCGGCCTCACCGTGGACGACAAC
Organism: Microthrixaceae bacterium; assembly: GCA_016702505.1. Taxonomy (NCBI): domain Bacteria; kingdom Bacillati; phylum Actinomycetota; class Acidimicrobiia; order Acidimicrobiales; family Microthrixaceae; species Microthrixaceae bacterium. The sequence continues at coordinate 17,032 of JADJDU010000004.1, read as the reverse complement.
CTGGCCATCCGCCTGCGTACCCCCGAGGCCCGACGGGCGGCCAAGGACCGGTTCCCGATCCTGGACGAACGGGCCGGCCAGGAGGCTGGCCTCCTGTCGGGTGGCGAACAGCAGCAGCTGGCTCTGGCGGTGGCCCTAGCCGACCCGCCCCCGGTGTTCGTGGCCGACGAACCGACGCTGGGACTGGCCCCGATGGCCACCCGAACGGTGGTGGAGGCGCTGGACGAGCTGCGCCAGTTCGGTACCGCGGTGGTGTTGGTGGAAGAGCAAGCGGCGGCGGGGCTCGAGCTGGCCGACCGCGTTGTGCTCATGGAGCTGGGTCGGGTCACATGGGACGGCCCCCGTGCCGACCTCGATGTGGACCGCCTCACCGCCTCCTACCTAGGCGACCCGGTCTGATCCTGGATCCACCGAAAGGCAGAGCCTTCCGGCGGAGTTCGGTCGCCGGCCACACGGCCGACGGCTTCGCTACGACGCGGAACGACCCGGCAGACGCGCCGTTCGGTAGCCTGCCGGGCCGACCGCGTCAGCGGTTCCGGCCCACATCTCACCGTCTACCGAGGATCAGCCATGACCAGGTCTCCACTCTCGGGTGATCCGGCCACAACCCGGAAGTTCATGCGTTCTGATCGGCTGAGGTTCTCGGTCACGCCCCGCCCTCCCGTCGAGTTGCCCGAGGTAGAGGGGCTGCTGGCCGGCGCCGCCCTCGTCGACATCACCCCTCCGCCGGGAATGCCCAAGGCCGGTTACTCGGCCAACGCCCACACCGGTAACGGGTTCCACACCCGGTTGCGGGCCGCCATCACCCACCTGCGTTCGGGTCGGTCGTCACTGGCCATCGTCCAACTCGACCTGTTGGGAGGGTCGCCGATTCTCCAACACCTGGTGGCCGAAGCGGTGGCCGAGGAGACCGACATCCCGCTGGCGGGAATCTGGATGGGTGCCACCCACACCCACGCCGGACCGGGCCAGTTCCTGGGATCGGACTTCTACAACCAGCACGCGTCGAACAAGGCCGGTTTCGACCCGGGGTGGACCCAGTTCCTGGTCGAGCGCATCTCGACAGGGATCATCGACGCCTATCGTCGCCGGGGACCGGCCCGGGCCGCCTTCGGGACCTGTGAAGTCTGGGGGTTGACCCGCAATCGTTCGCTGGACCCACACGTCCAGAACCGCAGCGTCACCGACAAGCGCCAGGATCCTCAACGCAAGTGGGTGGCCGTCAACCCTGAGCTTCACCTGCTGAGGTGGACCGCGTGGTAGGGGCGGGGACTGAGCCCCTGACGGCGGCGGTGGTGTTCTCCATCCACGGCACCGGCATCTCCATGAAAGCCCGGGAGTACAACGCCGACCTGTGGGCCTACCTCAAGGGCGAACTGGGGGACCGGATCGAGGATACGTCCGGTACCCGACCGGTGGTGGGGGCCATGGAGGGCACCCATGCCGACGTGGCGCCCGCGCTGCGTCCGAGCCTGGCTGGTCACCGCGAAGCCAAGCGGATAGGCGCCGGGGTCGGTGCCGAAGCCTTCGAGCTGTACCGGACTCTCGGTGACACCCTCTCCGATCGGATTCCACTCGACGTCGGCTTGCGTGAGATCGACCTGGACGTGGCCCAGAACCGTCGGATCGACGGGACCGAACTGCCCGACCGGCCAGCGGTGGGCGCGGCGCTGGTGGCGGGGGCCACCGAGAACTTGACCCCGGTCGTCAACCACATCCCCCCGTTCAAGCCGGGAACACCCAAACGCTGGGGTACGGCCAACAGCCAAGGCGAGAAGTGGGTCATCGGTTCCCGTTGGCTCCAACCCGTGGTGTTGCCCAAGCGGGGCTTTCCCCGGGTCATGCCGCTCCAGGTGGTGCGGGTGGGGGACCGGGTGCTGGTCGGGCTGCCGTTCGAGACCACCGTCGAGTCCGGTCGTCGGGTGGCGGCCGCGGTCCGAGACGCCCTGGCGACCAGTCGGCCCGACATCGCCGGGGAGGTCGATGCGCCCGGAGCCCTCGACGATCATGACCTCCCGAAGGTGATCGTGTCTTCGGTGGTCAACGACTACTGGGGCTATGTGGCCACCGCCGAGGAGTACACCCGTCAGTTCTACGAAGGCGGCCACACCCTCTACGGCCCTGACACCCAGCAGTTCGTGGCCGCCCAAGCCGGGCGCCTGGCTCGCGACACCGTGGACCGATCGGTGTTCGCCGATGTGTGCGCGCAGCGGTCCTGGGACGTCGGGGTGCGGAGGTTCCTACCCAAGCCGACGCTGGCGGGTTCGGGTTCATCAGCGGTGTCGGCCGAGCCGGTGCGGGGCTTCGAACGAGGAGCGCGGTTCACCGACCCGACGGCCACCACCGACGGCTTCTGGGAACAGACGTGGATCGACGTCGCCCCCGGAGATCTGCACTGGCACGAGCCGTTGCTACGAGTCGAGTCCAGCGACGACAACGGTCGGACCTGGGAGTTGGCCCTCGATCACGGGCGCCGCGTGGACGACCAGGGTTGGTCGTTGGCCGTCACCCACCTGGGACCGGTCGGCGACGCCACGACCGCCGGTGGCGGGCATCGGTACAAGGTGCGCTGGTTCGAGCCGGTGCACCGCTTCGGCCGCCGCCACCGCTTCGTGCTGGTGGCCAACGCCAACCGCCCCGAGGTGGCCGGTCATCTCTTCGACTGAGGCGCGGCTCCTCTGCTGATCGGCCAACAATCGCGGGCACGGATCGGCGCCAGGCGCGAACATCTCCTCATGAGCGAAATCGATCTGGAAGCGCGGCCGGAAACGATCGCCGAGCGATATCACCGGTTGGCAGACCTGTTCGCCGACACCGTGGCCGACGTCGACATTCACCGCTGGAATGACCCATCACCTTGTGAGGACTGGTCGGTGCTGGACGTGCTTCGCCACGTCATCGAGACCCAGAGCTTGGTGGCCGGTTTCATGGGACGAGAGCTCGGACCGGGCCCGTCGCCGGGTAGCGACCCGGTCGGAGCCTGGCTCAACGTGAGCGACCAGATCTACGCCCAACTCCAAGATCCGGCATTGGCCCTCGAACAGTTCGATGGCCTGGCCGAGCCGATGCCGTGGGAACAGGTCGTCGACAAGCTGTTGAGCTTCGACCTAGTGGTGCACCGCTGGGACATCGGCCATGGTGTCGACCTCCCGGTGGTGATCGATGCCGACGATGTCGAGTGGGCCATGGCCGCAGCCCAGGGCATGGGTGAAGACCTGCGCAGCGAGGGGGTTTGCGGTCCTGGCCTCGAACCCTCCGCCGATGCCGATGCCCAGACTCGCTTGCTGGCGTTCCTGGGGCGTCGGGCCTGAGGCTGACCATGTCGCGGTCCTAGGCGTGCTAGCCCGGTGGCTGTGGCCAACTCTGATCTGACCGTTCTCGGAGCGCTGAGCGCGTCGATTCCCAGCCCGTCGGTGAACGTGTGGGAGATCGGCCCGCTGTCGCTGCACATCTACGGCTTGTGCATCGCCTTGGGGGTGGTGGCCGCGGTCACCATCTCGTCTCGACGCTGGCAGGCCAGAGGTGGCGATCCCGACGACATCAGCACCATCGCCATCTGGGCAGTTCCGGCGGGCGTGATCGGAGCTCGGCTCTACCACGTGGCCACCGACTGGAAGATGTACCGCGACGATTGGGTCGACGCCCTGAAGATCACCCAGGGTGGCCTCGGCATCCCAGGTGGGATCGCGGCCGGGGTACTGGTGGGCTGGTGGGTGGTGCGGCGCCACGGCTGGCCGATCCGTGACCTGCTCGACGTGGTCGCTCCCGCCATCCCGGTCGCTCAGGCCATCGGCCGCGTCGGCAACTGGTTCAACCAGGAGGTTTTCGGCGGGCCGACCGACCTCCCTTGGGGGCTGGAGATCGATCCCGAGCACCGACCGGCCGGGTTGGAGTCCTATGAGACCTTCCACCCGACCTTTCTGTACGAGGCTCTGTGGAACCTGTCGCTGGCCGGGTTCATCATCTGGTTGGACCGGCGCAAGGTGTTGCGTCGGGGCGAGCTGTTTCTGGTCTACGTCTTCGGTTACGCGGTGGGACGGCTTTGGGTCGAGTCACTGCGTTCGGATCCGGCGTCGCTGATCTTGGGGATGAGGGTCAACACCTGGATGAGCATCGTGGTGGCTTTGGGGGCGGCGTTCGCCTTCTGGTGGGGGCGGCGCAAGCCGCTGACGGCGACCGCAGGGGACGCGGTCGGGGCCATGGCCGATGGCGGCACTCGCCCAGCAGCAGAGTCGACCGGAGCCGACAGCGATGACTCGAGGCGCCCGGCCGAGGAAGCCGGGGAAACTACAGGAGACGACGACCGTGAGGTCGCAGGCGACCCGACGTCAGATCAGGGCGACTCAGATCCTGGATCCGACGGCGATGGGGGCGGACACAGCACCGGCAGCGGTGGTACTGACAGCGGTGGTACTGATGTGGGTGGCAGTGACGGGGGCGGCGGCGACTAGATCTCGATCCAGCGCTCGAACAAGGGTCGTGCTCGATCCTCCCCGGGTACCCATTCGTATCCGGCTCTCAGGTACTTCCCAGGTTGTTCACGACCTGTGTTCAGGTCGAGTCGCGAACATCGGCTTCGACACGAACAGGGAGGCAACATGAAAGCGCTTGGACGATTGACGAAGCTGGCCGCGGTCGCGGCCGTCGGGATGGTGGCCACCGCCTGCCTTCCCCCCAACCCCGGCCCAACGGGCTTGTACCTCGGTCAGCAGGCCGACATCACCCCGTCGGTGACGCCCAAGGCGGCGCCGATCACCTGGGGTGCCGCCCCCAACATCGACGAGCACTACGGCGGAACGCTCTACGCCGGTACCGGTATGGAGATGCAAGACCCCCGGCCCGCCCTCGTTGACGGCAACCAGCAGCTTCGTCTGTGGGTGGCCGACCCCGAGGACGGTCGCACCAACCGACCGGTGATCTTGTGGTTCCACGGCGGGGGCTTCGCCGCCGGCATCGACTCCATGTTCGGCCTGGCCAACGGTGTGGGCGAGGAGTACGCCAAGCGGGGTTACGTGAGCATCTCGGTCGAGTACCGCACCGACACCACCCTGGTCGGCACCGGAACCCGTCCCCCGAGCCTGTGCCAATGGGTGCAGGACTACACCGGTTCGCCCACCGACCCGACCTACATCCAACGGCGTAACCAATGCGCCCGCAACATCTATGCCGCCCAGTACGACGCCTTGGCCGCCATCCGCTGGGTGAGGGCCAACGCCGCCGATCTCGGCGTCGACCCCAACCGGCTGGCCATCGGTGGCTTCTCGGCTGGAGCGGTCATCTCCTACGCCGCTGCCTACCAGTGGGACCAGGTCGGAACCGTCTCCTACTTCGCCGGTGATTCGCTGGACCCGTTGACCTCTCGCCCCCAGGCCGCCATCGGGGCTTCGGGGTTCCTCCCGACCATGGATGGAGCCGCGCCCGCGACCGTCGGGGTCGGTGACGTACCGACATCGATGATCGCTTCACGCTTCGATCCGGCCGCGGCCTACCCGTCCACGGCGCTGACCACCGTCACCGCTCGGGGTGAAGGCCTGGTGGCCGAACTCGCCTCCTACTGCAACGAGTCGCTGCACGCCGCCAACTTGTACGCCGCCCACCGGGCCGCGACCGACGAACAGTGGACGACGTTCTTGGCCCGGGAGCTGCTCTTGTACTCCGAGATGCGCCCGGCATCGGCTGACCCGGTCTGCGCCGCCTGAGCGAGCGCTACTGAGTAACGGGCCGACCGCCGGTAGGGTGCCGGACCGTGGTCGACCAGCCTGAAGATTCACAAGCCGCACCAGAGGCGGCCGTCCCCACCGGTGACATGACTGGCCCGGGACGGCCGCCCGCTGGCCTCGAGGAGGAGAGTGCACCGCCGCCTGCGGAGGCGAACGAACGCCTCCAAACCGGTGGGCAGGACGACATCGAGGGGCGCGACGGCACCGAGGTCGAGCCAGCAGATGTCGAGCCAGAGGTCGAGCCAGCAGATGTCGAGCCAGCAGATGTCGAGATCGGCCTGGCGGCTTTTCTTCCCGAGGGCGTCGAGTTGGATGCCGGTGACGATGACGACCACACCGGAGACGGGCCCGGTCTTCCCGATGGTGACGGCAGTGAACCGGGCGTAGACGGCGCCGGCAGCACCCGGCCCGACCAGGACGACTTCGACCTGGAACTGTTGGATGGGATCGAACGAGACCTGGACGCGGTGGCGGCAGCGTTGACCCGACTGGATCAGGGCACCTACGGCACGTGCCCGGTGTGCGATGCAATCATTGATGCCGACGTGCTAGCGGCCGACCCGGTGAGCAGCACCTGCGGCCGCCACGACCGAGCAAGCCAGTAGTCGAGCCGACCCATCGACCCGGCATGGTCAAACCGAGGCAACGCCTCGGTCTGATCAACCTCGCAGCGACGACGACTGGACCTCTGGGCTAGGACCCTTAGCGGTTCGTGTCTGCCACTGCTTCCACTGGGACGGGCTGATCCTGCGGCGGTTCGTCGAGGGCGCGGCGCAGAGCCGGAAGGGCTCGGACCCCGATAACTGCCAACGGGACGGCCATGACCAGCCCGACCACACCACCGACGATTCCACCCAGGGTGGTGACCACCAGCACCGCCAACGGATGGATCGCCAAGGTACGTCCGGTCACCATGGGCTCGACCAGGTTCTCGATCACAAGGTTGGCCACCAGGGCCACCACCAGCATCGTGACCGCGGCGCCGATACCGCCGCTGGCCAGCCCGACCACCACACCCAAGGCCCCACCCAGGACCGTCCCCATGTAGGGGATGAAGCCGCCGAGGAAGGTGACCACCATGAGCGTGGGTACCAGAGGAAGGCCGAGCAACAGCGCCGCCCCACCCACCACCGAGGCCACGATGGCCGACACGATGCTGCGCCCCAGCCAGTAGCGACGGAGCACGAAACAGGTGTCGGTTATGAACGCATCCAGGTCCTTGGTCTGTGCCGGTGGCACCCGAGCGACCAGAGACTGCCGGATCTGGGGCCCGTCCTTGATCAAGTAGTACATGATCAGCACGCCCAGAAGGGCGCCGACGGCGAAACCGGCCACGGCCCGGGCCCCGGTGGTGGCCACCTTGGCCAGCCCGGCACGCACGCTCGGATCCATCTGTTCGAACTGCTGGCGTAGTTCGGCGATGTCCTCCTCGCTGACGTTCAGCTCGAGGAGAGCCGACTCCATCTCGTCGGTGAGACGATCACTTTGGGCCACGATGCCCTGCACCGTCAGACCGACCACGGCCACACAGCCGATGACCAGGCCGGCCACGACCAGCCCGGCGGCCGCCGCGGCCGGGATGCCACGTCGTTCCATGCGTCCGGCCACCGGACGGAACAGAACGGCGAGCACCGCGGCGAACAGGAGCGGGAGCACCACAGAGCTGATGGCGGCCAGTGCCAACACCACCACCGTGGTCAATGCCACCACGCCGAGCAATGACCATGACGCCAGCCCGAGCTGGTGCAACAACGGCCGGTCCCGCGAGCCGATGCCCGCCGAGGCCTGCCAGGTGGCTCTTCGGGCTGCCAACCCGGCGGCCAGTGTCGGATAGGTGGGGGCGGTGGCCCCGGGCGAGTCGGGGCCGAGCAGCCCGGGACCGTCACCGGTCGACGAAGCGGCGCCCCGGTCCGGCGAGGGTGGGACCGCTTCGGGCTGATCGTTGGAGGATGTCGGGTCCGTGTCGATCAGACCAGTATGGGTCCGCCACGCCGGTCCAGGGGTGAACTGCGAGGTCCGGACCGGTCGATGCCCGTGGCCGACGACGGCGAGAAGCCAGCCTCAGATCCGGTCGGCTTCGATCGGGACCGTGTGGGTGGGGTCGACCAGCGACAGCCGATCGCCGACGATTATCTGTCCGTCGGTGGTGACGTCCAACTGCACGGCGTCGAGGTTGGACAGACGCGGCCGTCCGGTTGCTCCCAGCCGACGTTCGAGGGCGTAGACCACACCGCCATGGCTGACGGCCAGGACATCGCCGTCGGGCACCAGGCGAGCCACGGCGGTCAGGGCCACCTCCAGGCGCTCCCACAGGTCGTCGTCGGACTCCCAGCCGTTCGGCCAGGCCGGGCCGCCGTCGGGTCCGGGGACGAACCCGGTCGGGTCATCGGCCAAGAGACCGGGGAACCGGGTGTGGATCTCGGTTCGGGTGAGACCCGAAAGCGGCCCCGCATCGCGTTCTCGAAGGCGCGCCTCTGTGGCCACGTGGTCGACTCCGAGCAGACGGGCCAGGATGGCCCCGGTCTCGGCTGCTCTTTGCAGGTCGGAGGTCACGATGGCGTCTACGGTGCCGACCTTGAGGGCGGCCTCGGCCGCCTGACTGCGGCCCAGATCACTCAACGGCGGGTCGGCCTGACCTTGCCAGCGGCCATCGGCGTTCCATGTCGATTCGCCGTGGCGCACTAGCAGTATCCGAGTCATCGGCGCTCAAGGTACCGGTCCCGCAGCGACCGACCGAAAGCGTCCGGAAATGGGGTGTCAGCGGTCGTCCCGGTAGCGTTGGACTCGCCATGGCTGTCCTCCGGCTGTTCGCCGCCGCCCGCACCGCCACCGGCACCGGCCGAGTGGTTCTGCCCGGCGCCACGGTGGCCGACGTCCTCGCCGAGGCCGAGGCGCGTTATGGCCCCGAGTTCACCGAGGTGATGACTACCGCCAAGGTCTGGCTCAACGGCGCTGAAACCCACGGTGACGCCCCGGTGACCGACCAGGACGAGGTCGCGGTCCTGCCTCCGCTCTCGGGCGGTTGCGTGTGAGCCCCAAGCCTCCTCCGCGCCCCCGCCAAGGAGACGACGCTCAGCCGCTCCGGGGACCCCAGCGAGCTGCTTCGAGCAACGAAGGCCGGCCGGGCCCGGCGGGACCACCCCGTCGACCTAGTGAGGACCAGCCCGCGTCGGCAGGGAACCGAGGGCCGGGCAAGGCCCGGTCTCGGCCAGGGTCGGGACGGGCGGAGCTGGGTGCTGAAACCCTGTTCCGTGACGCGGCGCCGCCCAAGCTGACCTTGGATGACCTCGCTCCACGGTCCGATGACGCACGCAGGTCAGGTCGGGTCGGGCCCCGCAGTTCTGGTTCCCGGTCGGGGCCACCGACTTCGAGCGTGCGTTTCAAGGACCCGGTGCCGGTCCCCGCTGGAACCACGACCGCAGCCGCGGCTGGCACCGCGTCACCGTCGACGCCGGTCAGACCGACGGTCCCCACCGGACATGAGCTCTCACCCACCGGTCGCCTCCGGGCAATCCGCAGGCCGCGCCCCGATCCGTCCGAGTTGTTGCCGCCCGCCCCGTCGCCGCGTACGGCGTTCCGCCAGCGCTTCGGCGTGGTTTACGACACGCAGGGTCCAAGGGTTCGAGTCGGGGTGTTGTGGGCGGCGTCGGTGGCGCTCGCCCTGGCCTTCCGGCCGCTGCGGCCCTACGGGCTGGCCACCCTCTACGCCGTGGTGGCGGGTCTGGCCGCCATGCAAGTGGTCGACGCCTGGCATGCGGTGCGGGGTGGAGCCGACCGGTGGGTGGCCGCCTTGGGGGCATCCACCCTGCCCATGCTCGCCACCATCGGGACCGCCCCGGTGGGGGCTGGCCTGCTCGGCCTGGTCGCTGCCTCGGTGGCCGCGGCTGCGCTTCGCCAGGACCGGGATCTGCCGGTGTTGTCGGCCGCAGGTCACACCGTTCTGGCCGCAGGTCTGTGCGGCGGGGCCAGCGCGGCCATGGTCCTGCTCGCCGACTACGAGATCGGTGCCGTCATCATCCTGGTGGTCTTCGTGATGGTCTACGACGCCAGCGACTACCTGGTCGGGTCTGGAGCCAGCAACGGCTTCGAGGGCCCCGCCTTCGGCGCTCTGTTCATCGGGGCGGTGGCCTGCCTGGTCGCAGTCACCGGGGTACCGCCGTTTCGAGGCGGAGACGTCTGGACCTTCGCCCTGTTGGCTGCGCTGGCCTGCCCCGCCGGTCAACTGCTGGCGTCGGCCATGCTCCCCAACGCTGCCGCTCGGGCTCCGGCCTTGCGACGGCTCGACTCGATGTTGCTCGTGGCGCCGGCGTGGGCCGGGCTCGTCGGTCTCTACCTTCAGCGGGCCGTCTGATCCGGTCCTACAGTTGGCCCAATGGACCGGGAGCTGGACCGCATCCTCGCCGATGACTACCTGAGCGGCCTTGCCGGTCTGGACCTGTCGGTGATCCGTGAACGGCGGGCCGAGTGCCAGGCCGTCGAGACCCAGCTCTCCTACCTGCGACGACTCGTCCAGGGTCGACACGACATCGCCACCGGTGAGATCGACCGTCGTCGCCACGGCGGATCGCCTCAGGACGTGGCCGACCTGGTCGAGCGGCTGCCCGAGATCTTGGCCGACCGGATCCATGCCCCCGGTCCGGGTCGGATGCCGTCGATGATGGAACCGGGCGACATGGAGGGCCGTCTGGTCGAGGAGCTCGACGCCATCACCGAGGCCGCCACCCTGGACACCCCAGACCAGGTGACAGACGGCGACCTGGCCCGAGCGGCCGAGCAGCTGGCCGCGCTGGAACTGGAGGTGTCGACGTTGAGGCGCTCCCTGTTCGACCGTATCGATGCCCTTCAGGCCGAGCTGACCCGCCGATACCGAGACGGTGAGACCACCGTCGACGACCTGCTGGCCGGGACAGACTGATCCGGCTTGGTTTCGGCTTGCCAGCGGCGGTGACGTACCGTTGGTCACATGACCGAACTCGAGGAGCGCTGGCGCGATCTCGGTGAGTTCATCCGTGAGCAGCGTCGGGTGGGTCACCTCTCGCTGCGCAAACTTTCGGAGATGGCCGGGATCTCCAACCCCTACTTGAGCCAGATCGAGCGGGGTCTGCGCAAGCCGTCTGCCGAGATCCTCCAGCAGATCGCTCGAGCCTTGGAGATCAGCTCGGAGACCCTCTACGTGCGGGCCGGGATCCTCGAACCCCGTGAGGGCGAGACCGACATGGTCGACGAGATCCGGCGAGACCTCTGGTTGAGCGAGGAACAGAAGAAGACCCTCATACAGATCTATGAGACCTTTCGCTCAGAGCGCCAGGCGGCTGGCTTCGGCCCAGTGGAGGAGCCGCCGGGTCTCGAGGTGAGCACCGAGGCTGTCAAGGGATCTGACAGCGACGCCGACGGCGTTCACGACGAAGATCCCGACACCGAGGAATCAGAGGCCCTTGCCGGGCGTTCCTGACCACGTGACCGATCTCGCCGTCGTCTCGCTCCATTCGTCGCCGCTGGTTCAACCCGGCGTGGGCGACAGCGGCGGCATGAACGTGTACGTGAGGGAACTGGCCGGATCACTCGCCCAGGCCGGAGTGGACACCACCGTGTACGTGCGGCGATGGGCGGCGGGCCTGCCCGAGGAGGTGGCGGTGGAACCGGGGTTCCGCGTCGTCCACGTGGAAGCCGGCCCACCCGACCTGGCCAAGGAATCTCTGCCCGAGGTGGTCGGCGAGTTCACCGCAGGCCTGCTCGGACACCTCGAACGCCGCCCCGTGGATCTGGTTCACGCCAACTACTGGCTTTCGGGAGTGGCCGGTCACCGGGCGAAGCACGCCCTCGGCCTGCCGCTGGTGTCCACCTTCCACACCCTGGCTCGGGTGAAAGCCGAGACCGGAGACCCCGAACCCGACCGGAGGGTCGAAGCCGAGGTCGAGGTGATCGGCTGTTCCGATGTGATCCTGGCCAACTCGTTGGAAGAAGCATCCCAACTCCGCCGCCTGTACGGAGCGGATCCCGAGCGGGTTCAAGTGGTGCCACCCGGGGTGGATCACGCCTTCTTCGCTCCCGGTGATCAGCGCGGGGCACGCAAAGCCCTGGGCTTGGATGCCTCGGCACCCACCTTGTTGTTCGTCGGACGAATCCAGCCGCTCAAGGGTTTGGACGTGGCGATCGAAGCCCTAGCCCACCTGGTTGCCCGCGGTCACCGCACGGCTCGCCTCGTGGTGGTGGGCGGGCCGAGCGGGGCCGAAGGGCCAGGCGAGTTGGCCCGCGTCCAAGCTCTGGCCCGGGCTTGCGGGGTCGCCGGCCACATCGACTGGCGGGATCCCCAGCCCCACCACCTGCTGTCATCGTGGTACCGGGCCGCAGACGTGGTTGTGGTACCCAGCCGGTCCGAGTCGTTCGGGCTGGTGGCCCTGGAGGCGGCAGCCTGTGGGGTTCCGGTGGTGGCCGCTGCGGTGGGGGGACTGAGGACGTTGGTGGTGCACGGTCTCACCGGGTTGTTGGTGCCCGACCGTGATCCGTCGGCCTACGCCGAAGCAATTCACCGGTTGCTGTCCGATCCCCGTTTCGCCGGTGAGTTGGGCGCCACCGCCGCCACCCGGGCCCGCACCTACACGTGGTCCACCGCCGCGGCCCGGCTGCGGCGCATCTACCACGACCTGACCCGCCGGGTTCCGGTGTCCTGTGCCGCCTGATCCCGGCGAGCGGGTGGCCACCGCCGCCGAGTTGGCCGAGCTGGAGAACCTGATCGAGGCCTGGTTGGACCGCCAGCGGGCCGAGAACCCGCTGTTGTTGGAAGCGGACCGAGGTGAGCCCGACCTTCGCCGGTGGAGGCTGCGCCTGGCCGGTGAGGAGAAAGACGTCACCACCGTCTGGCTTACCGTCGATCAACGGACCATCTCCTATGAGACCTACGTCATGCCGGCACCAGACGAGGACCATGCCCGCTTCTACGAGCACCTGATGAGGCGAAACCGCCAGTTCAACGGGGTGGCCTTCTGCATCGGTGACGAGGACGGCGTCTACCTGCGAGGTCAGCTCCCGGTGTGGGCCGTGACCGATGACGAACTGGACCGCATCGTCGGGTCGCTGTACGCCTACGTGGAGCAGTGCTTCCGCCCGGCACTGCGCATCGGTTTCGCCAGTCGCTTCCCCACCGCCTGACCCCGAACCCCCGCCCTGTCCTCCTGCTTCAGCTTCCTCAGACGGTCAAACACCGTCGGTGGCCGCATCGAGCCCGATTCACCCGGGTGACCAGGGAGAATTTCGCACGACCCAACTTCGATCGGTGGATCGAGGCTTAGGAGGCGAGCCGACAGGCGAGCCGACCCATGAGCACGGCATCGCTGAACCGAGGCGAAGCCTCGGTCTGATCACCCTCGCAGCGACGACGACCGGACCTATCCGCTCGGGTCCTTAGGGCGTACTTCAGGTCGATCCGGAGCGGGCGGTTGGGCTCCACCCTGCCCTGCCTTTACTGATGTGTCATTGTCTTTCAGTATGTTTCCGTCTATCGTGCCGGGCGGCCGGTCGGGTGGATCGGGGAAGGTGCACCCGACCGGCCGAACCAGCATGATGGCGATCGCTATTGCGGCCACCGTCTCCAGGTCGTGTCGCTAGCGTGCCGGACATGAGCGAACTCCTGGTGGTCGGTGGCGGCAAGATGGGCGAAGCCTTGGTGGGAGGCCTGTTGGCCGCCGGTTTCGCCGAACCGTCCCAGGTGGTGGTGATCGAACCGGTCGAGGCTCGCCGCGCTGAACTGGCCGCCACCTTCCCTGGCCTGGTGCTGGCCCCCGCGGTCGACCAGGTCGGTCGGGCCGTGCCGGCAGCAGCGGTGGTGGCGGTCAAGCCTCAACAGGTCCCCGAGGTGTGTGCCGCCCTGGGCCTAGCCGGCGTGACCCGGGTGTTGTCCATCGCCGCCGGTGTCCGGCTGGCCACCATGGAGGCCGAGATGCCCGCAGGGGCGGCGGTGGTGCGGGCCATGCCCAACACTCCGGCCATGGTCGGAGCGGGGGCGTCGGCCATAGCCGGTGGTTCCGCGGCCACCGACACCGATCTGGACTGGGCCGAGCAGGTGCTGGGCGCGGTGGGGACGGTGGTGCGGGTGAGCGAGGCCCAACTCGACGGTGTCACCGGCTTGTCGGGTTCGGGTCCGGCGTATGTGTTCCTGGTGGCCGAAGCTCTGATCGACGCCGGCGTGCTGGTGGGCTTGGCCCGTCCCGTCGCCACCGAACTGGCGGTGCAGACCCTCCGGGGTGCAGCCGAGCTCCTGGCCAGCGGAACTCCCGCCGCCGAGCTGCGAGCCAACGTCACCTCGCCAGGCGGTACCACCGCCGCTGGCCTCCGGGCCCTGGAAGCCGCCGGTGTCCGCGCCGCCTTCGCCGACGCCGTGGTAGCCGCCACCACCCGGAGCGCCGAACTGGGCTGAGGCCGGGCGACGACCCCCAAGACATAAGACCGTCGACGCGCAAATTTGCCAGCCCGTTTGTGGCTGGCAAATTTGCGCGTTCCAGCAAACTAGTAGATGGTCACGACGTTGCGTGTGGCTGTCGTGCCGACCGTGGGTCGGTTCAGGCCGAAGGTAGCTGACCTGCTGCAGACACTGTTTCCGAACTTGACCGTAACCGTCATTCCACTTGTGGGCACTCGCTTGAAGTTGAAGTTGTAGTTTCCGCCGGGCTGGAGTTGCCCATCCACGCTCCCCGTTGGAGGCCTCCACCCAAACCCACGTTGCACTGGAGCTGCATGCGATAGCACGTCCCTTGAGCGTCACGTTCGGGTTCCATGCCGTTGCACCAGCCTGACTCGCCGGTGCCAAGGTGCCGAGAGTGGCAAGAACGGTGAACGCGATCGCAAACAGTGAGCTGATACGGATCTTGCGAGTGGTACGGCGAGCCGGGTTGGTGGTCTTCATCACTTGGTCTCCTTTGTGGACTGCAGGAGGTTCCTGCTGAGTTGATGAGACCATGCAATTACAGGTTCCTGAAATGGGGAGAACTCCCTTGCGTGTGGGTGGCGGAACTGAACGGGTGGACAGTGGGTCGACTAGCCGAACGGCGATAGCCCCTTCGCTGGCGCCAATTGCCATAGAGCGTTCGCCGGCCAAGTCGACAAGACTGGGGCTCATGTCGGATCGGATGGATGGCGAGGGGACGGCCTCTCGAATCAAAGGGACTCTGAGGCCTTCGGGGCCGATGACCTCGCCGAGAGGCGGTGTAGGGGCGCCCTCTGAGCTCAAGGGCAGCCTGAGGCCTTCGGGGCTGTCCAGCTCGGCGGACGGTGGTGCTGTGGATGCGTCACGGCCCCATAGCGCACCCAGTAAGCCCGCTATCAGCCTGTCGGGTGCTCCATCTCACGCCACAACTGGAACCATGTCCGAGTTCGAATCCAGCAAAGGAGGTGCTGCGGAAAGGACGGTCTCGTCGAGCGCAGGACCGGCTATCCCTCCGCCAGCTCGGTCGTGGGTGCCGCTTGTTAGCGTGTTCATTGCCTTGGCTCTGGTCGGCGTAGCCTTGGCGGTTGGTGGTGCCGATGATCAACCGGCTAGCCCGCTTCTGGCCAGTCACCAACGGGCACACACGCTGGCGACGGAGAGGTATCTGCCGGCGAGCCGACCGAATCGATGATGCCGAGGCCATTGGATGCCCCTACCGCGTCTCTACCGCCGTCAGATACTCCCCCTGCTACTGCTCCGGGCTGGGATCTGATCGCTTCGGCATCCATACCCAGTTTGTGCGGTCACCCGCCGACGACGTTGGTGGATGGGAAGCACACCGAGATTGCCGAGGGTCAGGGGTTCTTTGAACTTCTCCAGGGGCTGGAGAGCGGGGCACCAGGATTCGTCTCGGGTCTACCAGGGGCGGAAGTGGGGACGCTGACGGCCGCCGTGGCTTCCTGTTCCGCTGGTGGAGTCGGATGGCCCAATGTGATCGTGTTGTTCTCTCCGGGGGGAGCCTTTTACGGCGCTGGGGACCTGACATTGGATGAGCAGGCCTCCAATTGGAATGTCGAAGGAATGGCGGCTCCGGGACGCGAGGGCGTAACAGAGTTGAGGGTGGAGGGTATGAGTCTGGTGGTGACAGTTCGCGCCCTCGTAGATTCCGACGCCGAGTGCTGCCCGTCAGCGGTGGCCGAAGTGCGAGCCCACGCCGAGGCTGGACGGCTGACAGTGGACGAGATCACACGGATCGACGCCGGGCCAGTTGCTCCCTCGTCGAGGTCTGCCCTGACTGTTCGCCGCTTGTCCTCGGTGGGTCGCCCTGCGATAGCGCTCAAGCGGACGAGATCATGGCCGAGTTCGCCAAGCTCTGGGGTGGTGGCGGGGACTGGCAGTCACTGGTTGATGGAATTGCTCCGAGCAATCTGCCGGACTTGCTGCCGACGGATGTTTCGGCTTATAGCTGTGATCTGATGGGGTCTGATCAGATCCAGTGCGATTTCACCGCTGCCTCATCGATATACTATTCGCTGCTGTCTGTTGGATCCATGAAAATTACATGGATCCAACAGAACGACGGATTCTGATGCATGGCTCCCGGTGGACCGGATATTGCCTTAGGCAACCGGTGCTGGTCTGAATTCGGAGAGTTCGAACTCAGCGATGACGGGAGGGCAGTCGGGGGGTTTTGGGGTGGACACAGTGTGTTCACGGAATGTGCCTGCGAGCTCGCTTGCTACCCATTGGGACTCCGATGTGGTGACCGGGAAGACGCTGACGACTCGTAGTTGAACAATTTCAGTTACGACGTCACTTACCGCCAGAGCAGTTGTCGTAGGTGGAGGGCCCTTGTGTCGTGCCTGACCAGGTTCGTCCGTCAAAAGAAACTGGCACTGTCGTATCCAGGATTCGCACCGAGCAGTCTGGTGTGCAGGTCATAATCAATTGGTTAGGCGGATTGCATTCGAAAGGGCCTCCTTCTGGGGTCGTCAGTCCTTCCGCCGAGCAGACCACATTGGTGAACTTGCCCTCGAACGCACCGTCGATCAGGGCCCCCGGCAATCTCATCGTCTGTCGGTGTCGTGGTAGTTGTCACGTCGGCTTCAGTCGGTGGCGCTGGTGCCTGGGTCGTTGGCGAGCCGTCAGCAGTTGATCGACCAGTTGAACTCTCGTTAGACGAGTTTGAGGAGTTGAGGGCGATGGTCACTGCGATCACGATGATCACCATCGACATGATGGCCACAGCGATAGAACGCTTTCGGAGTCCCGTTTTGTCGGAACCACCTGTCGGTGGCGGGCTTGTGTCAGGTCCAGGTTCAGGTCCGGCGGGGGGCCGGATGATCGTGGCCCCGCCGTAGGCGTCGCCAGGTTTCGGGATGCTCCGTGGCGC
>JADJDU010000002.1 GCA_016702505.1 Microthrixaceae bacterium | reverse complement strand
ATCGACTACCCCGGCGGCGACCACGAGGTGTTCCGTCCGTGGTCGGCCCGTAACCAGATCGACTTCGGCGGACGCGAGGGCGTGGTCAAACTGGCCCTCCGCACCCAGGTCCCGGTCGTACCGGCCGTCTCGGTCGGAGCTCGCCGCGAATCGGTGATCGTGCTCACCTGCGAGAGCCTGGCCCGATGGCTAGACTGGACCGACGGTTCCGGGTCAGCGTCTTCCCCTGGTCCTGGGCCCGCTCGGCATCATGCCACCGGGAATACCCACCTTGCCCATGCCCGCCAAGGTCACCGTCGAACTGCTCGAACCGATCGATTGGACGGCCCAGTACGGCCCCGAAGCGGCCGAGGATCCTGACATCGTCCAGGCCTGTTACGACGAGCTGACCGGCCGCATGCAGGAGACCCTCGACGCGTTGGCCGAAGAGCGCCAGTTCCCCGTAATCGGCTAACGACCCCACCGCCGGAAGGCTCCGCCTTTCGGCGGATCGACCCTTAGGCGGTCAGGCCCCGCTTGTCCATGGCTGAGGCCACGAACTTCCAGACCACATCGGACCACAGGTATCCGACGTGGTTTCCGGGGAACCACGAGGTCTCCGGCTCGTCCCAGTGTTCCCAAAGCTTGCGAGCCTGTTCGGTGGTGGCCAAGCGATCGGCTCGGCCGGCGAAGATGGCCCGGGCACCGATCGGCGCGGCCACCGGCATGGCCAGCGGCGAGACCACCCGGGGACATCTTGAGCGGGTGCCGTTGAGGATGTTGTGCTCGATGCTGCGCATCTGGAGGTGACGGGGGCGTGGTGTCATCAGACCGGGGAAGTCCACCACCGGAATGCCGGCCATGACCATGTCGAGATCGGGGTCGACGGCGGCCACCAGCGAAGCCACCAGACCCCCCAGGACACCCCGAAGACACCGAGCCCGTCGGGGTCCTGGGCCCGCACCCAGCTCAGCAGCCGGCGCACGTCCCAAAGTGCCTGGGTCAGCCCGTGCACGCTGTTCATGAACTCGAAGCTCAGGAACTCCTCACCGTTGAACCGGCTGGGGCGACGGGCCCCGTGTACCGGCAGCACGATGGCCGCCACGTTCACGCCGAGCTCCTTGTGCAGGAACGACGCCCGGAAGCTGAACAGGTCCATGAAAGTGGAGCCGCAGCCGAAGCCGTGGATGGCCACCACCCACGGACGGCTGTGGTCACGGTGGCGTAGAACCCAGGCCGACGCGGTTCGGTTGGATTCGAACGCCAGCCACCGGTCGGTGCCGGGAACACCGAGGTGAGGTTGGTAACCGCTCGGCCACCAGATCCGCTCGTAGCTCTGGCCCAAGGCCCATCCCTTGGTGCGGACCGGTTCCTCCATGGGCGGGGGTGTCTGGTGGAACGAGATCGGGTCGTCCAACCATCCCCGTTCGGTGAACAGGTCGTGGGCCCGGGCCAGCTCGTCGCCGACCCGCACGTAGTCGGCCCGGCGGGGAAAGCGGTTGGGCCCCACGGCGAGAGCCATGATCGACTCGTCCATCACGACGTGGCCGACCAGCGACGGCGTGAGCCGGGCCGGGGGAACACCGGGCACGTCCTCGCCCAACACCTCTCCGACCAGGTAGCGGACGGTCCGGGGCCAGGCCAGGGTCATTCGGGCCAGCGGTTGGCGGGCCAGCTTCTCCACCGCCTTGGGCACCGATGAGACCTTGGCCACGGTGGCTGGGATGCCACCACGGGCGCACCCTGGTCGCCGCCCGCTCGACTAGGAGACCCGTCGCCATCGATGTCTTCGGTTGCATTGGGTTGATCCTTGGATGCAACTGCGTTCATTGCTGCCCCGGGGAGTGGTGAAGGGTCGGAGACCCCGTTGGTCAGAATCTGGTGGCCCGGGACTCCAGTTCGTCGGACAGGTCCGCGCTGAGAAGCCACGGGTCAGATAGACGAGGCCGAACAGCCCAGGACCGAGATGTACATCGTGTCCACGTAGCTCCACGCCGTGATGTTCAGGCCGATCCCTTCGAGGATGGGTCCGCACGAGTAGAGCGAGGTGACCTGTCCGCCGTCTATCTCGAGGTTGGTTCGCGGCCCCGGACACACGATGCCACCACGTTCAGAGGAGGTCGGAGGTGGTCCGCCAGCCCGGTCGCACCCCAGACCTTGGGCAGGAGACCGTGGAAGCTTGCGGGCACCAGACCCGATCGCCACTGAACAGGTCGGGTCCGAACCCTGCGTATGCGCCCCACCGCCACCGAGCAGTCGTTGATGTGGCGGATCCGCTGGAGCGGGTCGGCCAGGTCGGTGCCGAGGGGCAAGAAGATGTTGTCGACGTGGTTTCCCGAGGCGGTGGAGGTCTGTGCGGGTGGCCATCGGCACCGAAGCCACCATCGACTTGTCGGGAAGCTCTCCCATTCGGGCCAGGTAACGCCGGATGCCACCGCCACACAAAGCCAGGAAGGTGTCGTTCAGCGTCACCCCCGCGGTGCGCTTGGCGGTGATGAGGACGTCGAGCGGGACGGCGAGACCAGCAAAGGTGCGATCGGTGGTCAGCGCCACGTTGAACGGCGTCTTGGGGCCGGCGAAGGGACCCGGTAGCGGCGTGGTCACGGTCTTGCGGGCAAGGCGGGCGTGGCGGACCCCGACGGCGGTCCGCTTGACGACACGGGGAACGGTCTTGAACGCCACTGACGCTCCCGACGCTGCGGCCCGGTAGAGGGCACGCGAGTCAGGGATGGGTTCGGGTCGGAATGAGTCCACCACGGCGGCGGCTTCGTCGGTGATGAAGGCGTTCTCCAGCAGGGCCACCGAGGCCACGCCGTCGGCCAGCGCGTGATGAAGCTTCATCACGAAACCCACGCGCCCCCCTTCCAATCCGGTGACGACGGTCATCTCCCACAACGGGCGGTCCCGAGGCAGAGCCACACCGGCGATGTCGGCCACCACCTCGTCCAATTGGCGCTGGGTACCAGGCGGCGCGGCCTGGACGGTACGAAGGTGGTTGGCAATGTCGAAGTCGGGGTCGTCGACCAGCACGGGATTCCCGAGATTGTGGGGCGCAGGCACCACCCGTCGACGAAGTACCGGCATTCGACTGAGCTGTCCTCGATCAGGTCGGGAAGCGACTCGGCGACAACGGCTCGCGGCGACCGGCCAGGTCCACCACCACCACCTTCATGGTGTGCATGTGGGCGTTTGCGTCTCCGAGTAGAGGAAGCGGGGCGTCGAGCCCCGACATGACCTTCACCGGCTCACCGTCCTCCCGGTCGGAGTTCTCCACCGGGCCTCGGTTCTCCCCGGGTCTCATGGCCGAAAGCGACCTCCACCACCGCTTCGACCAGTCCACTACCCTGAGCGTCACCGGTGATTCCAAGCTCCATCTGGTTCATGACGTAGCCCATCGACCATCCGGCATCGGGGTCTGCGATCCCGAGCGATCCGCCCGCCCCGGCGTGGCCGAACGACCCGGGGACCGAAGGGCGGGGCGTCATGTAACCGAGGCCGAAGGGCATGGGTAGCCTGATCACCCGATCTGGGCCGTCGGTCTGGACGGCAACGGCGCGGGCCAGGGTCTCGGGCGAGATCAAGCGGTTCCCGTCCACTTCGCCGATGAGCGACGCGACAGCCGGGCCACGGAGCGGGCGGTACCGACCCCATTGGAAGACGGCATTTCAGCGGCCAGGACCTCGGGCCGGTTCCAGATCTCGCCGTACCCGGCCAGCGCCTGGGGCCGGGCCAACACCTGACCCAGCAAGGTGTCGGGGCCCATGAAGGAGTCCATCAGTTCTTGCACCTCGGGAGCCACCACCGGTGGGTAGAGGCGGGCCAGGCGACCCAACTCCGTGGCCGGAAGCCCGATGAAGAAGTCGAGTCCCAACGGTCCGGCGACCTCGTCGGCCAGGAACCGTCCGACGCTGCGGCCGGGCACCCTGCGAACCACCTCACCCAGGATCCAGCCGAATGTTCGGGCGTGGTACCCCGATGCGGTTCCCGGATCCCACAGAGGGGCCTGGTCGGCGATGGCCTCGACCACCCGATCCCAGCCCAGTGCGTCTTCCAGGCTCACCTGATCGGGTACGGCTGGCACACCGGCCTGGTGGGACAGGACCATTCGCAGCGTTGTGTTCTGCTTACCGTGAGTCCCGAACTCGGGCCAGTACCTTGCCACCGGCTTCGAGGGTCGAGCACACCCCGCTCGACCAACACGTGGATGCACGATGCCGCCACCCCCTTGGTGGTGGAGAACACCAGTTGAAGGGTGTCCTTCTGCCACGGACGCGCTGCATCGCGATCCGCGAATCCACCCCAGAGGTCGACCACCGGACGACCGTGGAGGTAGACGCACACTGCCGCACCGATGTCGCCGTGGTCGGTGAAGTTGCGCCGGAAGGCCGCGTCGACGGACTCGAAGCCCGGTTCGGCGAACCCCTGGACCAGCACTGCGCTCTCACGCACGCGCTGGAACCTAGTTCCACGGAAGGGGTCTGTGGCCATATCGCCACCCGATGTGACAGGCGACCGTTCCCGGTTCCGGACACCACCCACACCGTTAGTGTTCGGCTGTCTAACCAGCTGAAGCAAGAGGACTGGGCGGGGGTTCCGGGGCAGAGCCCTTCGTGGCGGAGCCCCCGACCTGCGGAGATCGGCTTTGCCGGTCGTAGCAGCGAAGACGTCGGCCGTAAGGCCGGCGAATCAACTCCGCCGGAAGGCTCCGCCTTTCGGCGGATCCAGGCTCAAGCCTCGAAGTGGTCGACGATCATCTGTGCCACCTCTAGGTCAGCTTGCTTCTCGCTATCCCCGTTGTTGTCGACGGTGATCTCATGGACGCCGTGCAGAACGGTGAGACCGAACGCCTCCGAATAGATGGCGGCATCGCCGAGGTTGAGGATCTCGCTCTCGGCCGATTCACGTGACATGTCGAAACTGGCCCGGGCAGCCTCGGCGCTGTCGTGGACCAAGATCCCAACGCTGAGGGCCGGCACCGTCTCTCCCTCACGCGACCAGGTGCAGGAGTGGATGCCGGCTTGAACGTCTCCCGCGGTGGGCGTGCCGGGTTCACCGATGACGGCCGTCACCGTTTCCTCGTCGACCATCGAACAGACATCGAGGTCCGCCCCCGTCGAAGGTGACGACTCCGTCCCGGAGGTGTCCCTGGGACCACCGCTGACCGTGGTCCCGGTGGTGTCACCGGAATCTCCCGTCTCCGCCGGCGGGTGGTCGAGGCCGCTTATCCTCGCCATCATCGCTCGAGCACGCGGTGAGCATCAGAGCGGCGGAGAGGACCCCACCATCAAAACTCGGCTACGTCGCATGGTCTCTCCTTCGGTCGGGCCCGCACCCGCGAATACGTATCTTGCTTGTACGTCATAGCGTGACCCGGGAAAGTGCTCTTTGTCATCCTGGACACATCGAGCGGATCTCTCCTCGATGGCTACCGGACAAGACGGTGTCGGTCAGGCGCAGGCCTTGCTGTCGGTCGGTTCGACCACGAAGGTCACACTGGCCGGCGCCACCTCGATGACCCCCTCTATCTTCTCGCCAACCAGGTCGGGCAGCGTGCCGTCGTCGGCGGCTACCAGGTCTTTACCGTTGAGCGAGATCTGGGTGCTGTCGAGGTCTTCAGCGGTCAGGTGGTACACGGTGGCCTGTGGTGAACGGGTCGTGACGGTACGGGCATCTGTCGGTGACGGGTTGACCACCGCATAGGTAACCGAGGCAGCGTCGGATCCGGGTGTGCAGTGGGCGTAGACGTTCAGCTCGGCATGGTCGTCGCCATCCATCCCGACCACAGTCGGCCCCATGAGTCGGTGCCACAGCACCGCGGCCCAGTAGTTCGGCCGCGGCATGAAGCCTTCCTCGTCGATGAGGCCGTAGTCGCTAGCCGCCAGCGTGTTGTGGAAGACCACGTCTCCGTCGCCCCTGGCCAGGCGACCGTTGTTGTCGACGTAGCGGATCACGTCTCGGAAAAAGGACGCCCAGCGGTCGCCGCCACAGGCGGCCTCGGCGGTCTCGGTGATCCACATCGGCGCGTCGGGTTCGAACTCGTCTCGCAGGGCCTCGTAGAAGTCACGGTCGACCTCCACCCGGCTGAGGAACTCCTCGGTGAGCGCCACGTCGGGAGTCTCGGTGTTGCCGCACCGTTCCGACACCTTTGGATAGAAGTGGTAGCTGACGATGTCGAAGGCGGGGCTCACCCTCTCGAAGATGTCCCGGGTCTTGATGGGCGCATCGATGATCATCGGGGTCACGTCCTCGGACCCGCCGACTCCGGCGATCAACAGGTCGGGCTGCACTTCGTCGACCATGGTTCTGAAGACCTCGAAGTCCCGGGCGAACGCGTCGGCGTCGTAGCCCTGCGGCAATCCAACCCCCAGATTCGGTTCGTTGAAGAGTTCGGCGGCCACCACAGGAACGTCGTTCTCCCGGCTGAACGTCAGCAGCGGGCGGGCCTGCTCATCTGACCACAGTCCGGCCGCGTCCCGGGCCCCGGTGTTGGCCGGGAAGGAGGTGACCACCTCGCTGTCCAACGCCCGAGCGAAATCGCCTACGCCCTTCCACTGGTCAGCGGTCAGGACCCCTTGGTATCCAGTGGGGGTTCACCGCCGGTGGTTCCATCGGCGTCGAAGTAGGTGGAGTTGGCCCAGGTGCCACTGACCCGGATGTAGACCGGCCCCAGCTCTCGGGCCAGGTTGCGAAGCCGTTCAGACGTCAGATCGATCGGTGGCCGGTAGACCCTGGCACCCTCGGCCTCGTACGGCGCCCAGAAGTAGCCGCCGGTCACCTCGACCATCTCGACGTTGTAGGACTGGTAGCGCTCGTCGAGCTGGGCCACAGCCTCGTCCCCCACGGCCAGCACCAGATCGGCCTCGGGGACGGCCACGGTGGACGTCGAGGCCTCCCCCTTGTCGTCACCGGCTTGGTCGGCGTTGTCCGAACTCGAACACGCCACCACCAACGTGGCGGCAACGGACATGACGGCAACGCCCCGTACTAGGCGGGAGAGAGATCTGGCAGCCAATTGTTTCCCCTGATCAGGCTGAAGTGAGTTGCCACGAACCTAGCGGGCCGAACCTTTGATGAGCCCAGGTGCACCAGAGGTCGGCGTCAGGTCCGCAGGACCGAGACGGCGAAGTCGGCTTGATCGTGCCAGGCGCGCAGGTCCCAGGTGGCGAATCGGTGCTCCAAGCGCAGACCTGCCGCGGCTACGGCGGCATCGAACACCTCCAAGGGGACCTTGTTGAGGTGGAACCCGGTGACGACGGCACCGTCGGGGCGAACGTGGGCGGCGACACGGCGCAGGACGTCTGCTTCGGTCCCAGGGGCGACGAAGCCCAAGACGTTGCCGGCCAGGACGGCCAGGTCGAACGGCTCGGCCTCGCCTCGCGGGGCCAGGTCCAGGTGAGCCAGATCACCCACCATCCACCGGGGACCGGGATGATCGACCTCAGCAGCCGCGATCAGGGCGGGATCCACATCGACTCCCACCACCTGATGACCCATCTGATGGAGGAACCCACCCACCCGGCCCGGGCCGCAGCCAGCGTCGAGGATCCTGGACCCGAGCGGGACCATGGCGTTGATCATGCGGGCCTCGCCGCTCAGGTCAGCGCCTTCGTCGGCCATCGCACGAAAGCGATCGATGTACCACTGCGAGTGACCGTCGCCCGAACCCTCCCACCGGGTGAGGACCCGGAGGGGCTTGACCATGGTGACGAATCGAAGGTCATCACGTAGCGGGGGTACCGAAGCGCTCGTCGACCGCGGGGAACGGGGAGGTCTGGCCGGTGGTCACGTAGCCGCGACGGCCGTACCAGTCGATCAGTTCGGTACGGGCGTCGAGGACCTTCATGATCATCTCGGTGGCGTGCCAGTGGTCGCGGGCCAGGCGTTCGGCCTCGGCGAGCACCGCCCGGCCGATGCCACCGGCTTGGAGGGTCGGAACGACGGCGAACATGCCCAGGTAGACCTGGTTGTCGGCTACCCGGTGATCCAATTCGCAGCACGCCACCAGGTCACCGCCCGAACGAGCCACCAGCACCTCCGAGTGGCCACCATCGACCATCGCCTTCACTTGTTCGGGGGTGGTGCGCCCACCGCCGAGCAGATCGGCTTCGGTGGTCCAGCCCTGTCGACTGCTGTCACCGCGGTACGCCGAATGCACCAGGTCGACCACGTCCTCCACATCGGCGACCGTCGCGAACCCGAACGTGAGACCCGAAGGGGCGGGTTTGTGTTGATCGTCGGTGCGGCTGTCGGTGGTCGTCATGGCTCGATCAACTCCTGGGGCGGACCACCCGTGTTGTCGTCCTAGACACCGGGCGGAAGCGTGCATCTCTGGTCCACGATGCCCACCCGCCGCCCCCCAATGACAAAGTGGGGTCGACGTCGGTCCGGACCGGTCCCCACCGCCGGGGCCGAACACGGCCGTTGGGTCGATCTCGATCAGCCGAGCGCGCGGCCCGGGCGACCGAGCCGAACCACTCAGTGCTGGGCTTGGGCGTGCGGGCGAACGTGGAGCGGTCCACCTCGACCAGACCGAAACGCGGCCCGTAGCCG
Source organism: Microthrixaceae bacterium (assembly GCA_016702505.1). Taxonomy (NCBI): domain Bacteria; kingdom Bacillati; phylum Actinomycetota; class Acidimicrobiia; order Acidimicrobiales; family Microthrixaceae; species Microthrixaceae bacterium. The sequence goes on along the minus strand of JADJDU010000002.1, from coordinate 11,225 downwards.
AAGGCCCACTCGAAGTTGTCCAGCAGGCTCCAGTAGGTGTAGCCGGCAACGTCGATGCCATCGGCCAGACAGGCCAGGACCCCTTCCAATGCCGTGGTCACGTAGCGGATGCGTTGATCGTCGTCGTCGGTCCCGATGCCGTTCTCGGTGACCCAAACCGGCATCTGGCCACCGGTCATCTCCCAGGCTCGCCGAACCGTGACCTCCAGCGCCTGGGGCCAGTACTCATATCCCATGATCAGGCGCTCCACCCCTTCCTCGGCGCCGACCATCCCATCGCTGCCCCATCGGCCGCGGGAGTAGGTCTGTACGCCGATGAAGTCATCACCGCCAGTGGCCTGGAGGAACATGTCCTCCATCACGGCTCGGCTCCGGTCGATCTTGTCCTGAGCGGCAGCCACGTCTTCGGCGGTGTCTCCCACCGGAGTCCACTCCTGCATGGACAACGTCAGCCCGACCGGCACCCCCGATGCCGCCGAGCGGATGGCATCTACCGCGGCCCGGTGGCCGGCCACGAAGTTCTCGCCGACACTGCGAGCCCGCCCCAGGTCGGACACCCCGGGCGGGAACACCCCTAGACCCCAACCGCAGAAGGCCACGATGTTGGGCTCGTTGATCGTGCAGGCCCGGGCTATGCGGTCTGACCCCAGGTGGGTGGCGGCACGCTCGCAAAAGGCGGCGAAGCGGTCCACCGTCTCGGCCGACTCCCATCCACCGCGCTCGGCCAGCCACCTCGGTGAGGTGAAGTGGTGGAAGGTGACCACGGGGTCCACCCCCCGCTCACGCAGACCGTCACAGATCCGGGCGTAGTGGTCGAGTGCGGCGGTCGAGAACTCGCCATCCTCGGGCTCGATCCGGCTCCACTCGATCGAGAACCGGTAGTTGTCGAGCCCCATCGATGCCACCAGGTCGGCGTCGGTGGCCCAGCGGTTCCACGAGTCGCAGGCATCACCACTCGGTTCGGCTACGCCCGAGCCCTCGCGGTGTTCGAAGGCCCACCAGTCGTTGTTCCAGTTGCCGCCCTCGATCTGGTGGGCGGCCGTGGCGGTACCCCAGGAGAATCCATCGGGGAATCGTCGCTCTGCATCGGTCATGGCCGGATCGTAGGGGTGGAGGCTCGCTCCGGCTTCCCGGCGACGGAACGTGGTTCTCGGCCTACGCTCCGTCTCAGTGTCACTCTGGTCTCTGCCCGGGAGCTTGGCTCCTACGCTCGGTGTCCTTCGTGGGCAGCATGCTTTGTGCCGGCTCCCGGGCGCGCAGAACCGGCCGGCGTGGCTTGATAGGAGCGTGGCATCGCCCCCACTGAGGTGTGCCCACCGACCGGTTCTGGTCCGGATCACCAACGTGAAAGGCGACCAGAGCCCCATGATCACCTCGGAATCGATGCGCACAAGCGCACCCATACCGTCGTCGCGGTCGACGACGTCGGATGCCAGCTCGGCACCAAGACCACGACCGCAACGACCAGCGACGACCACCTGGAGATCATCCGGTGGGCTGACCGGTTCGGCCCCGAACGGCAGTGGGCGGTCGAAGACTGCCGGCACCTCTCGCGCCGTCTCGAGTCGGACATGCTCGCCGCGGGCGAGCGGATCGTTCGGGTGCCACCCAAGTTGATGGCCCACGCTCGCGACGCAGCCCGCACCTACGGCAAGTCTGACCCGATCGACGCGCTCGCCGTCGCTCACGCCGCGTTGCGCAACCCGGATCTTCCCGTTGCGCAGCTCGATGGTCCTGCCCGGGAACTGCGACTGCTGGTCGACCACCGCGAGGACCTGGTGGCGGAGCGGACCCGTTGCCTCAACAGGCTTCGCTGGCATCTCCACGAGCTCGACGCGCCCTGGGATCCGCCCGCTCGATCGCTCACGTCCTACAAGAACCTCGACGCGATCGCTGCCCGGCTGACGAGTTTCGATGGTCCGGTTGCTCGCATCGCAGCCGAGATCGTCGAGCACGCCCGGCACCTGACCGTGCGCGAACGCGCCTCGAACGCGAGATCACCGGCATCGTCAACAGCTCGCCCCGACCCTGCTCGCCCTCGCCGGGGTCGGCGCGCTCACCGCCGCCAAGATCGTCGCGGAGACCGCAGACGTTCGCCGGTTCAAGCACAAGGACGCATGCCCGCCACAACGGCACTGCACCCCTGCCCGTCTGGTCCGGCAACCGCGAACGCCACCGCCTGTCTCGCACCGGGAACCGCCAACTCAACGCGCCCATCCACCGCATCGCGATCACTCAGGCCCGCTGTCACGACGACGCCATTGCCTACATCGACCGGCGCCTGACCGATCACCACAACACCAAGACCGAAGCGCTCCGAGCCCTCAAACGACGTCTCTCCGACGTCGTCTACCGAGCCTGCTCGCCGACGCCCAACCCGCCCAAACGGCACCCGCCGACTTGCCTGCGGCCGCCGCTTGACATAGGAGCAAACCATGTCGCTCGCCATCACCGAAGACCACCGTTCACTCGCCGAAACCGTCGCCGACTTCCTGGCGCGCCGTGACTCGCTGGGCACATCGCGGACCCTGTTGGAGGCCGACGACGAGACCCTCCCGCCCTTCTGGTCCGAAATGGTCGAGTTGGGGTGGACAGGCCTGCACCTATCCGAGGACCACGGCGGATCCGGGTTCGGGCTGTTCGAATTGGCGGTGGTGATCGAGGAACTGGGCCGTGCCCTCGCCCCCGGACCGTTGCTACCCACTGCGATCGTCAGCGCCCTGGTGGCCCGGGTCGGAGACGATTCCACCCGCGAGGACCTGCTAGGCGCCTTCGCCGCCGGAACCCAACTTGGAGCGGTGAGCCTCGATACCACCGTGTCGGCGGTCGGCGACTCGGCTACCGGCACCGTGGTGTCACTGGGCGGCGCAACCGGGGGATCCTGGCCGTGTTGCTGGGCGATGATGCGGACTGATCGATCTGGCCGACGACTGGGTGACGGTGACGGTGCCCGCCAACCTCGACCCCACTCGACGGGCGTGCCGAGTCGTGCTCGACGGATCACCCGTCCGGTTGATCCAAGGTGGAGGCCAGGCTCTCATCGACCTGACCCGTCTGTTGGTGGCCGCCGAGGCCGTGGGCATCTCTGGGGCGTGCACCCACCAAGCCGCCGAGTACGCCAAGGTACGCCAACAGTTCGGCCGGGTGATCGGTACGTTCCAAGGGGTCAAGCACCATTGCGCCAACATGGCAGTGGCGACCGAGCTTGCTACCGCCGCAGTGTGGGACGCGGCCCGGGCCGCCGACACCGCCCCCGGAGAAGACCCCCACCAGACCGGGGACGCCGGTGAGGCCGGATCGGCCGCCTCTCAGCTTTCCCTTACCTCGGCCATTGCCGCCGCCCTTGCCTTGCCCGCCGCCGATATGACGGCCCAGCTCAACATCCAGGTCCACGGTGGCATCGGGTTCACCTTCGAACACGACGCCCACATGTACCTGCGCCGGGCCACGGCCCTCGGGGCACTGGTGAACGCCGAGGCGGCCGCAACCCAGATCACCGACCTGTACCGGTCCGGAGTACGCCGGACCCGGACCGTGGACCTGCCCCCCGAGGCCGAGTCGCGGCGCGACGAGGTCCGGGCATTCGTGGCCGAGGTCATCGGGCTCGATGACGACGCGGTCCGCGCAAGGCTCATCGAAACCGGCTACGTGATGCCCCACTGGCCTCGTCCCTGGGGCCGTGAGGCCGGTGCCGTCGAACAGCTGGTGATAGAGCAGGAGTTCACCGCCGCGGGGGTCCGCCGTCCGGCCTACAGCATCACCGGCTGGGTGATCCTCACCCTCATCCAGCACGGCACCCCCGACCAGGTGGCCCGGTGGGTACCGCCCGCTCTGGCGCAAGACGTCATCTGGTGCCAGCTATTCAGTGAGCCCGACGCCGGGTCCGACGCCGCGGGGGTAAAGACCCGGGCCACCAGGGTCGACGGGGGCTGGTTGGTGAACGGCCAGAAGGTGTGGACCTCCGGAGCCCACGTGGCGGGCATGGGTTTCGCCACCGTGCGCACCGATCCCGACGTCCCCAAGCACCAAGGCATCACCACCATGGTCATCGACATGCACGCCCCCGGGGTGGAAGTGCGTCCGATCAAGATGCCCACGGGACAGTCCGAGTTCAACGAGGTGTTCTTCGACGACGTGTTCGTGCCCGACGACGACGTGGTCGGGCCGGTCGACGGCGGCTGGACCGTGGCCCGAGCCACCCTGGGCAACGAGAGCGTGAGCATCGGCGGAGGGCAAGGTGGTGTGGCCCTTCCCGCTGACATGTTCCTGCCCGGTTTCGATGCCCATCCCGACCGCCTGTCGGGGGGTTCGGCCCGCTTGGGCCGCTACATCGCTCACGATCAGGCCGTGACGGTGCTCAACCTTCGCAGTGCCCATAGGGCCGTGTCCGGTGGCGCGCCCGGCCCCGAGGGGGCGGTCACCAAGCTGGTGCTGTCGGAGAACATGACCGAGGCCGCCGCCATGCTGGTGGAGCTCACCGGCCCCGATGCTGCCTTGTTCGAGGGGCCGGCCTGATGTCGGGAACCCTGGCCCTGATGCACCGGGCCATGTCCATCGCCGGTGGCACGTCGGAGATCAAGCGGAACCAGATCGGCGAACGGATCCTCGGCCTCCCCCGAGACCCGCTCATCGTCTGACCCCTGCGTCTGACCGACGCCCCATCGGCGGGCCACCTGACCGAGCCGCTATTTCCTAGTTTGCCAGTGGGTTTTTCCGGTTTTTGGCGGTAGAAACCATTGAAGTCCAGCGGTCCGACCCAACCGGCACCGCTCGCTCCCCCAGCTCCGTATTGTCGAGCTGGCAATCCAATCAACCCATACCGATCGAAAGGACCGCTCCCGATGAGCATCCGTCTCGGCGACACCGCACCCGACTTCTCCGCCGACACCACCGACGGCCCGATCTCCTTCCACGACTGGAAGAAGGACCCTGGGCGGTGTTCTTCAGCCACCCTGCCGACTTCACCCCGGTGTGCACCACCGAGCTCGGCCGCACCGCGGCCCTCAGGGAAGAGTTCGCCAAGCGCAACGCCAAGGCCATCGCCCTGTCGGTCGACTCGGTCGAGGACCACAAGGCCTGGGCCCCCGACATCGGCGAGGTGGGCGGTACCGACCTGAACTTCCCCATCGTCGCCGACTCCGACCACAAGATCTCCGAGCTCTACGACATGATCCACCCTGGTGAGGGCGACACCTCCACGGTGCGGTCGGTGTTCGTGATCGACCCGGCCAACAAGGTTCGCCTGAGCCTCACCTACCCCAAGTCGGTGGGCCGCAACTTCGCCGAGATCGTGCGCGTCATCGACGCCCTCCAGGCCACCGACGCCAACCCCATCGCCACCCCGGTGGATTGGACTCCCGGTGACCGGGTGATCGTGTCTCCCGCTCTGAGCACCGATGACGCCAAGGAGAAGCTGGCCAACGTGGAGGAGATCAAGCCCTACCTCCGCTACGCCGACGCTCCCTGATCTACTCGAGCGACAAAGCCCACCGAGGGGGTGGCAGGCGTCGGCCTGTCACCCCCTCGGCGCGTCCGGACTGCTCAGCCGCGCAGCGACGGCAACACGTCGGACACGAACTCGTCCAACCGGGCTCGACCTTCGCTCGGCCACCCACATATCAGGTAGGTGACGCCCAGTTCCCGCATGGCTTCGACGTTGGCCCGGACCTCGTCCCATGGCTCGGACAAGCTGAGCGACGCGGCTCGGGCGATGGACGACGGATCTCGACCGGCATCGACAGCCAGTTCGTCGAGCAATGCCGACTTCCGTCCGAAGGAGTCGGGGTCACCGAAGGTGTGCCAGACGTCGGCATGGCGAGCGACCAGCGGCAGCATCTGCGCTCACCGCTGGCTCCGATCCAGATCGGGGGATGGGGAGCCTGGACGGGACGAGGATGCAAGGTGGCGTTGTCCACCTGCCAGTGCCGTCCTTCGAAGCTGAAGCCGTCGGTGGTGAGCAGGCCTCGGACGATGGTCAGGGCCTCGTCGAGTTGCTCGATGCGGGTGACGGTAGCGGGAAACGGGATTCCCAGAGCCTTGTGTTCAGGTTCGAACCATGCCGCTCCCAACGACAGCTCCAACCGCCCACCCGACGCGTGGTCGATGGTGAGCGCTTGGGCAGCTAGGACCGACGGATGGCGGTAGGTGACTCCGGTTACCAGCAGGCCCAGCCGGGCGCGTGGGTGGTATGGCCGCTGAGCGCCGCGAGCGTGGTGTTTCCTTCGAAGCACTCGCCGGGCCTTTCGCCGTATATGGGCTGGAAGTGATCGAAGCCCCACACGCCGTCGAAACCGGCGTCATCGGCAAACCGGGCCCGAGCCACCACCTCACTGAAGGGCATCCGTTGCTGGGCGATGTCGAGTCCGAAGCGCATGTCCCAATCATGGCGGCCCATCGCCACGATCGCGCCAGCGACTGATCTGGCGAGCCGCGCCGATAGCGTTACCGGGACCAGCGACACCGCCATGAACAGCGCACCGGAACCGTTCCCGATCGGGACGACCCCGGCCGGTCTCGAAGTCACATCCCTGATGATCGACCTCGACGACGACCGGGCCTTGGACCCGATGACAACAGGGGGGAAAGCAGCGGCCCTGGCCCGGGTCCGCTCGGCAGGACTGGCCACCCTTCCCGGCGTGGTGTTGACCACCGTCGCCTGTCGGGCCTACGACCGCGGCGTCGACCTAGCTGCGCTCGTCGACGTGGACCGATCGTTGACGTTGGCTAGTGCCGACGGAGCCTTGGTGGTGCGATCCTCCTCAGTGGTGGAGGACGGTGCCCGTTCCTCGTGGGCTGGCCAGTTCGGAGACAGTTCTCGATGTTCGCGGGCCGGAGGCATTGCGTGGCCGCGGTTCGAGTCGTCATGGACTCCCGGGATCGAGCAGGCGCGTCTGATCTGCCCACGGCGGTCCTGATCCAACCCAGGCTCGGGCTGTCTGTGTCCGGCGTGGCAGCTGGGGTCGACCCGGTCTCGGGTCGTGATGATCGGCGGTGGTGGCTGCGGTGAGGGGCCAGGGCGAGCCGTTGGTGAGCGGAGCTGTCGACGGCAGCCGTTGGTGCTCGACCACCGGGGCCGGGGGTGGTCGACGAGGAGATCTCCGATGGAGTGAAGATCGGCCGATCCCGGCTGAGGCAGCTCGCCCAGGTCCTGGAGCGGCTGCGCGACTTGTTCGACGGACCTCAGGACTGCGAATGGGGGGAGGTCGACGACGTGCTGGTCCTGTTCCAGTGCCGCCCCGTCACCACCACGATCACCGGTACACCCCATGGCCCGGTGTTCGGCCCTGGACCGGTGAGTGAGACCTTCCCTGATCCCCCAGTGCGTTGGAGGTCGACATGTGGGTCGACCTCTCCGCTCCGGCCTCACCGAGGCGTTGAGGATCTCCGGGGTCGTCAACCCCGCCACCTGGCTGAACGCGAGCTGGTGACCGCTGTCGACGGTCTGGTCGCCGTGGATCTGAGGCCACCGGGGACCACGCCGGAACCGGACCTCGACGGCTCCGCGGTGGTGGCGGGGGCGATGTCGACGCCTGGCGTCGTCGTGGCGGATCGGCCGACTGCGAGTGGCCCTTCCCTTGGTGGCCGACGGGGTGGTCGCTGCCGTCGACGACGACCTGGCGACCGTGCCCGCCGTGTCCACGTTGAGCGATCGCCAGCTCCTAGCTCTGATCGGCCACACCGGCCAGGTCTTCGCTGCCTGCACGCACACGAGATCCTGCTGGCATGATTACGAAGGCCGACGGGCAGGCCTTCAGCGGTGCCGCCGTGGCGTTGCGAATGCTGGAGCGCGCCCCGAGCCGAAGGTACTGACGACTACGAGATCCTGGCCCGCTTCCCCGAGGTGCTGGGTCTCACACCACCCCGGATCGGGATCCCGGCACCTTGCCAACCACCACCGACCCCGTCGAGGTCCCTCGGCGGAATCGGTACGGTCGATCTCCATGACGGGGGGACGCTGGATCCCGACGTGGATCGGGCCATGGTGGCCCGTGAGGCACTTCGCCTGAGGATCAGGTGGATGCAAGAGGTCGGAGGCCGGGCTGCTCTGGAGCTCGGTCACCGCCTGACTCGACGAGGAGTCTTGGGCCACCCGGACCAGGTCCGGGACCTGGCCCTCACCGATCTGGCCGAGCTTGTCACCAACCCCACCGCCGGTACCGGGCTACGCCCCCGAGGTTCGAGCCCGCCGCAGGCGCGCCCACCCCGACGCTACCGGTCCGCTTCCGCCTGGGAACCACGGTCGACCCATTCCGGTCGGGGCCGAGGCCTGATCGACGCTCGGTGGGGAGGCCATACGACGTCGAGGAGAGGCCCACCCCACCGGTGCCGGGCGGGTCGGGGCCGGAGGTGGAGTTGGGGTCGGGACCGTCACCCACGATGTTCGTGAGCCGCCGGTCGGGTCGGTTCTGGTGGTCCACACCCTGAGCCCCGAGTTGGGCCCAATCCTGCCCCGCCTCGGCGGCCTGGTGTCCGAGACCGGCAGCGTGCTGGCCCACCTGGCGATCCGGCCTGCGAGAACCATGTACCCCACGGTGGTCGCCCATCCTGACGTGTCTGGGTTCGTCGACGGCGTGGCGGTCCGGGTCGACGGCCGTTCTGGAGCGGTGACTTTCACATCCGCCACCCCGAGGGTCGTCATCGTGAAGGGCCTGGCCTGGCTCGCCGCGGTGGCCACCCTTGTCGTCCGGCGTGTACACGGTGGTGTCCTGGCCCGATGGGAATGGTCGCGGGCGCTGTTCTTCGCCGTGATGTTCGTGGCTACCGAGGTGTTGCCGCCACCGGGTCGATCCTGGGCCGCCTGAGTCGTGTGGAAGCTGAGGTGGCCAGGCATCGATCCTCACCATCCCCAGCCACCACCATCCTGGCATCGACACGTAGTGACAGCCCCGGTTCGAGTGGATGCGGTCTGATCCGATCGACCTCACCACTAGAAACCGGCTCCGCAACACTCTTGGTGGGGGAGGTGTTTGGCTGTCCGCCGCGGCTTGGTTGCTCGACCACATCGCGGCCGGACCGTCGACCCCCGACGGGAGGCCCGTCTGGGCACCCAGTTGACTCCATCACCTACCGACCGCCTGCGGTGGTCGACGAGGTCACGGCCATGGCCCGCAACACCTCTCCGTGCCGACCCAGCCGTGGCCAGGTTCCTAGGACTGAGGCCATGACCGCCACCACCGGCCGGGACCGGCTCCGCTGGTTTCGCAACGTCGCCCTCGTAGGTCGTCACGGGCGGCGTGCTCCCGGCCGAGACCACACCCAGTCGACCCATTCCGCCATGGATCCGGCGTCACGGCTCAGGTCGTGGTCGAGCTCGTCCACAATCGATCCGAACCGTCTCAGGATCTGGCCACCGTGGCCAGGGCACGGATCGAGTTCTGCGACCTGGAGGTGTCGTCTGCCAGAGGGTCGCCCGACGGTGGCCTCTGAGGATCCTGTGACGGTGACCCCTGATCTTCCCCGGCGCTGGATCAGACCGATCGCAAACAGTTCCGGGGGTGTGGAGGACTGGCAGGTCGACAACCACCTACTTCGGGTCAGGTCGATGCAGGAGTACCGGGTCCGTGAGATCGGCGGCCGGGCCCAGGAGCATCGGCACCGGCGCGATCGAAGTCGCGCCCTGCACTCGAATCGGGGATCGGGCACGATCCGAATGATCAGAACCAAACGGGGATGCCTACCGGTTCGACGATGAGGCACCGCCGAACTGGCCCCTCGCCTTCCTCCCGAAGAGATCGTCCGTCCCGGGCATATCCCTGCTGCAGTCGCGACCCGCCCCTGACCGCCAAGCACTTCTTCTACCACCGCAAACTGGTGTTCGCCGGCACGGTCACGGTGGCCTTCAGCCTGGCGTTCTTGGCAGCCTGGGACGGGGGGCCATGTCTTGCTCAGGGTGGATGAGCCGGTGTCCCGATGGGTGTCTGACAACCGCACCGCCACCTGGGACACGCGTTTTTCAACAACCTGAGCCACTTCGGCGACAACGTGGTCGTCTTCGGTGCCGCAGCGGTCCTGGCAGTAGACTCGGCCTCGTTGTCGCTATCTGGCCGTGGCACCGATCCCGGCCGCAGCTATGCGACCAGCCATGGAGCCCGTGCCTAGGGTGTGGTCGATCGCACCTGGCCCACCCTCGACCCCCGGGTCGATCTCCACGGTCCATCGCATCCCAGCGGGCATCCGATGGCGGTGGCTTCGCTTTGGGGACTGTTGCCCGCGGTGGTGGCCCTGCACGTCCGCAGCCGGGTGCTGTGGTGGGCATCGGTGGTTCTGGCCTTCACGGTAGGAGCCGCAGGCGGCGGCCTGCGCTCCAAGGGGAGCCCACTGGCTGACCGACGTGTTGGCCTCGTTCATCTGGGTCCGCCTCTACCTCGCTGCCGTTCAGGTTCTTCGACCGCTACCACGGCACTAACAACCGCCGGTCACCTAATCAGCGAAACTTCAGGCCGGTCACCGCTGACATCCAGCGCGTGACCGACTTAAGTTCCGGGATCCACCGAAAGGCGGAGCCTTCCGGCGGAGCCTGGTCGCCGGCCTCACGGCCGATCTCCGCAGGTCGGGGGCTCCGCCAATAAAGGGGCTCTGCCCCCGAACCCCGCCCCGTAGTCGTGATCCAGAGCTTCGTGGGTGGAAACCCTGGACCTGTCCAGGACCCTGAGGAGGTGGCGCCGAGATTGGCGTTGTTGTCAAGGCGGTCACCAACTCGTCGCCGGTGAGGGTCGCGCCGGTCGGTGACTGGGCTGTCGAGGTGGAGGTCTGCATCGAGCGCGTCCTCGGCGGCCAGGTCGCTCTCCCGGGGACCCCGCACAACATGTAGACGAAGGTGGCCCGGCGATGGCGACGCCGGCCCACATGGCGACCCGCCAGCCATCCACCAGCGTGATTTTGGCAGCGGTCAGCACCATCGAGCATCAGAGCCGGGGTCGGTGGCAGCCGCGAACGCCGACCTGATCCCTTCCTGCACACGGTGGGCCAGGTCGGGGCTCAAGCCCCGGTGACCGGCGAGATGCTGGAGCGTACCCAGCGCCCATGAACGAACTGAGAAGGGCGATCCTGACCGTCCACCGGAGCTCTCGCACGGTGTCGTTGAGGGCCGAGGCAAACACCCCTGCTTGGATGCCGGCAGAGATCGCTGATGACGGTGGTCGATGGGCTCTTGCGTAAGCCGATGCTGAAACGACAGACCAGGAGCCCGGGGATCGCTGCCCAGTAGCCACCCTCGGCAGAAACCA